>JAEKKE010000489.1 GCA_019510535.1 Acidobacteriota bacterium | reverse complement strand
TGGACGAAGCCGGAAGGTTATGACGCTTCGCGCTTCGCGCTGCTGGCGAAGTATCTGGGCGAGTGGAAAGAGCACATGCATCGCGAGCCGACCTTCCGCGATGTGATGAACCCGGTCATGATCCCCAACCATGAGGCGGACTTCAACAACAACGGAGCCTTTTCCAGCGACTACATCGGCAAGAGCTGGACCTACCCCGACGCCGGTTACGCCGAGCGCCAGAAGATCTGGGACGACCACCTGCTCTATACCAGGTCATTCCTCTGGTTCCTTGCCTCTGACCCGCGGGTGCCGAAGCAACTGCAGGCAGAGGTCAACAGTTGGGGCCGGGCGAAGGACGAGTTTCTCGATACGGATGGTTGGCCCAACCAGCTCTACATCCGCGAAGGGCGCCGCATGGTCGGCATGTACGTCATGAAGCAGGCAGACCTGCAGACCGATCGCACCAAGCCCGATTCCATTGCCATGGGTTCCTACAACAGTGACTCGCACAACATTCAGCGCGTAGCCACGCCCGACGGCGGTGTCCGGAACGAGGGAGATGTGCAGGTGTCGGTTAAGCCCTATGAGATTGCCTTCGGCACCATCCTCCCGAAGAAGGAGGAGACGGCGAACCTGCTCGTTCCGGTCTGTCTCTCCGCATCGCATGTCGCCTACTCCTCCGTTCGGATGGAGCCGCAGTACATGATGCTCGGTCAGGCTGCGGGCGTGACGGCTGCGATGGCGGTTCAGGGCAAGACGGCAGTTCAGGCGATTGATGTGAAGGCTCTGCAAAAGCGCCTGCGCGAGCAGAAGGCCATCCTCCATATCGACCAGGAAGAATCCGGCGACAGCCTCTAATTTTCCCTAACCCAATGAAAACAAAGATGCTGTTACGTAACGTAACAGCTTGGAACTTCACCGGCATCGACCCGGGAACGAATAGTTAGCAGCCATAGGGACAACGGGCGATTCCTCTTTTTCGGGAATCGCCGCCCTTGGACGCAGGACAAACTGCAGTGCTTATGAGGCCAACCTATGAAGCAAATTTTCAAGACGCAAGGCCGTTGCTTTGGCCTTCTCCTCGTTCTTCTCCTTCTCGTTTCGTCTATGTTGCGGGCGCAGGTTGCGAACGGTGTCATCACCGGACGGCTGACCGACAGTACCGGCGCCGTTGTTTTCAACGCTCAGGTGACGCTCACCAAGACCGATACTGGCCTTACGCTGACGACGCAGACCAACAGTGATGGTATCTATTCCTTTCTCTCGCTGCAGACCGGTCCCTACAAGGTGCAGGTCACGCAGAGTGGCTTCAAGTCGGCGGAGACAACGCTGACTCTCAGCGTTGGTCAGACGGCCAACATCGACCTTTCGCTTGAGATCGGCTCCAGTGCTGAGACCATCAACGTTGAGTCTGCCGGCATGGCCGATCTCGAGACCAGCGATGCGACCATCAGCTACACGGTCGGGACCCGGCAGGTCAGCGACCTTCCTCTGAATGGCCGTAATCCATATGGTCTGGCAGCACTTTCACCCGGTATCGCGCCCGGCGGTGGCTTCGGACAGGGTGTGAGCCAGACGCGTGGCGCCGTGGTCGCTGCAGGTACGAACAACTTCGAATCCAATGGTGGCGCGGCCGGTTCGAACGATATCTTCTTTGACGGCGTGCCGGTAACGGTCTGCTGCCAGGGCCAGCCCGCGCTTACCCCTTCGGTTGAGGTGGTCGATCAGTTTAAGGTCATCACTTCAGTGCCTTCGGCTCAATTCGGGCGTTCATCCGGCGGCATTCTGAATATCGTGTCGAAGACCGGAACCAACCAGATCCACGGCACGGCCTATGACTACCTGCGCAACGAGAAGCTGGATGCAGCGCCATACTTCCTGAAGTACAACAACACACCGCCGATCCGTGGACGCAATGACTTTCGCGCACCGCACAAGTTCAATCAGTATGGCTTCTTCGTGAACGGTCCGGTATGGCTGCCGAAGATCTATAACGGCCGCGAGAAGACCTTCTTTACATTCGGGTGGGAGGCGGCGCGTAATGTGCTGTACAACGCGGTGACCACAACAATGCCGACGGCGTTGCAGCGTCAGGGTGTCTTTAGTGAGGCTCCCGGAATGATCTACGATCCGTACAGCACCAGCGGCAACACCCGTCAGCCTTTGCCCGCAGGCTGCAACTCTACTGGCTGCTACGGCGCCGGCAAACTGGTGCAGAACGTCAATCCGGTCTCGCAGAAGCTGCTGCAGTTCCTGCCGTTGCCAAATCTTTCCGGCACAGCAAACAACTATGTCTACGCCAATCGCACCAGCGACCAGGTAGACCAGTTCAACTTCCGCGTCGATCACAACTTTTCGCCATCACAGCGCGTCTTCGTTCGCGGCACTCGCGATACCAATACACATCACGAGAACGACCTCTTCAATCAGGCTAACGGCCCCAGCGGCATTAATCAGACGCTGCGTGCGTATCTCTTCGCTTTGGGCGATACCTGGACCATTACACCGAATCTTCTGCTGCAGACCAACTACGGTTTTGCTTATCAGAAGAACTTCCAGATTCCCCAGAACTACACCGGCTGCAAAGCATCCTACTATGGTTTCACCAACCTTGATTCACAGCAGCAGCTTCCAGGTCTGCCGTTCATCGGCATCAGCGGCTACGGCAATATGTCGTATGCCGCTAATACCAACCGCTGGGAGCACTACAGCCACTTTCTCGAGTCGACAGCCGTGTGGCAGCACGGCAAGCACACGCTGACCTTCGGTTACGATGGTCGCCTCATCCTTGAGCATCAACAGAGTGCCGGCAATGGCCCGGGCTCTATCTCGTTCGATACCACGCTAACCAATGGTCCGACTGTCACCAGCGCGGCGGCGTCGAATCAAGCGC
>JAEKKE010000488.1 GCA_019510535.1 Acidobacteriota bacterium | reverse complement strand
GGAGCGCCCTGAGGCTGCATCGTTCCCTGCCATGTTCCGGTTACGTCGACAGGCGCCTGTGCCTGCATGCTCAATGTTCCAGCCAATACCACGCACAGCCACAGCCAAAGCTTCTTCATGAACCGCTCTCCTTTGTTTGTAGAAGCAGATACGCAGCCCGTGGATACGAAGTTCGGGTCTGTTTAGAGCACAACCTTCTTGCCCGTCCGCAGCTCCATCTCCTGACGGAAGGCTTCGGACGCTGAATGATTTGGGGAATGCAGAATGGTGACCCGGTTGGAGCCCATGACGCGGGTGACGCGTCCCGCCTGTGAGACGCTGATGGCCATCACTTCGGTATAGGGAATCTGTTTGTCTTTGAAGAACCAGAAGCGCTGCACTATGGCAGTGGGCGTCAGCACGATGGTTCCAGGCATACGGAGCACCACCAGAACGCAGACAAGAATGAGTACTACCATGATCCAAACCGGCGGAATCTTGCTGACGTGCATGACGGATAGCGCAATGACGAGAGCGACGTAACCCAGCAGCAGGATCCACCGGGAGAGAGCAAAGAGCGGCTTAATGGGAAAGGCCGGTCCCTCAGGGGTCTGCTTTACAGATCCCTTGCTCATACGGCTGGACAAAACCAGAAAGATAAAAAGCGAGAGAGCGATGGCGCGCAGCAGTTGCGGGTCGAGGTGCATAGTCATCCCTTAACCTACTGCGGCGGAGCGTAGTAGGGCAGCTTCTGCTGCTCGTTCTGTGCGCGTTTCACGGCGATGTCACCAAACAGCAGCGACGGTGCAATGGTGGTCTGCGGCAACGGAGCGAGCGAGTTCTGTATGTACGGATCGTCACCGGCTGCGATGATGTCTGAGCGCAGGCTGCGCTGGTCGAGCTCATCGAAGACCGCGCCGCGCACCAGCTCGCGTTTGCCGTCAGGTGTGACGCGGTAGAGCAGACGCGGAGTAAGCTCGCCGCCCATCGTCTCCGCAATGTAAACGAAGGGACGATTCTGCTCCTTCGCCATGGCAAGGATCTTCTTCTTCATCTCGGCGGCAGGTGTGACCTTTGTGGGGGTGAAGATCATCACGCCGGAGTGCGATTCAGCGCGGCGGCCGAGAGCGGCGCGGCCGTGGCCGTTGGACTCCGGAAAGTCCTTCACCGGCTCGCGGTCGATGAGGTAGTTCTGCAGGATCCCCTTCGAGACCACTTGCACCGTCTGGGCCGGCACGCCCTCGTCATCAATATCGTAAGAGCCGATGAGCGACTTACCGTGCAAGATCTTCATCCCGGGATCGTCCTTGACGTCAAGGAAGTCAGGAAGAACGCGCTGCTTCCAGCTCGACGAGAAGGCTCCCTGGGTGCGCGCCATGGTTCCCGCATCGGGCTTGTCCGCTTCGATATTGGGAACAAAGAGGCGGTTGAGAACATCGGTGGAGGCGTCGCCGCTGAAGAGCACAGGACCGTGGTAATCCTCCGCCATGACGATGGGAGCGTTCTGCAGGGCGCGCAGACTCAGGAGATCGTCGATGACACGCTGCTTGAAGACGGCCGCCGTCTCCAGGTCTTTTGCCTGCGCAGCCACGGGGCCGTTGTCCCGCGAGAGACGTGTGCCGTCAGGCGCTTGTGTGCCGACGCTGATGCCGGCGGAGTACGCCGTGTATCCGCGACGGACAGCGGTGCCGTCGGTATTGACCAGGTAGCGATTGACCGCCAGACCGCGAAAACTTGAGTTGGAGTATTGAATCTGTTGTGCGAATTCTTTTACGCGCGCATCCGTCGCATAGAGGCCGCTGGCCTCGGTGACACGCTGCTTCCAGTCTTCACGGTCCACGTCGAGCTTCACCAGCGGATCAATCTTTGTCACCGGCTTTGCAGGGGAGAAGTCATCGGCGGTCGGCGGAGTCTCGAAGCGCTTGAGGTCAGCCTGCTTGCGGGAGTAGGCATTGAGTGCTGCCTTGTAGGCCTCGTCCGTGGCGAACCAGAGAGCGTAGCGCATGGCTTCGGGATTCTGGTCCAAGGGCGCGACCTGAATGGTGCCTTCGCCGCGTGCGCTGGAGTTGTCTGACTTATAGCTGCCGACGCGGACCTGAACCCGCACGAAGCGCTGATGATTTTCCGTCTCGTTGGTCAGGGCGCCGAAGCTTGCGTCGGCCTGGTACTCGGTGACGTCTTCGAGGCGGTACTCCATGAAGTAGGGGCGCAGCATGCCGGGCAGCAGCAGCTTCTGGCGGCTGCGCTCCATCTCCTGCTGCATGGCAACGAGCATGGGATCGGTCTGTTGTTGCGTGACAGCAGCGACAGGAAGTTGTTGCGCTACTGCAGCGACAGGAAAGAGTGCAAGGCCGAGGACGGTGAGAGAAGAGAAGATACGGCGTGTCTTCATTTACTTAGCCTCCTCATCCATGCCTGGTGGTGGAAGAATAGGCGGCCGGGTGGTTCCCTGAGCCTGCCGTTGCGTTTCAATCTCGCTGACCAGCATGGCCGGAGCGACGGCAGAGACGGGAACCGAGCCAGACTCAGCACCGCACTCGCCATTGAAGATCTCCTGGCGGTCGCCGGTAGCGAGGATGCGGTTCAGCGCTGCCTGGGGTGTGCCGACGATAGAGACGCCGCGGACCAGCTCGTCCGGGCGGCCGTCGACATAGACGCGATAGACCACCAGCGGAATGACCTGGAAGGCCTGCGGCGAGCGGCGTGTGGTGACGGCAAAGCCGGAGGAGATGTCCTCAAAGAACAGGCCGTAGGGCCTGCCCTGTTTCTTTGCTTCCTCAATCAGCATCTTGCGCAGCTCAGCGTCGTTGACTGACTTGGTTGAGCTGACGATGAGGTTGCCCTGACGTCCGGCGGGCATGCGGCCCGTCTGTGCGCGGCCGTGGCCATTAGAGGTGGATAC
>JAEKKE010000487.1 GCA_019510535.1 Acidobacteriota bacterium | reverse complement strand
GTCGATGCCCGCACCGGCAAGGAGCGCTGGCACTACGACTTTGAAGATCACGGCGGTCACGTCCTCGGGCAACGCGGCGTGGGCATGTACGGCAAGTGGATCTATTTCCTCACTCCCGATGGCTGGTTCATCTCGCTCGATTCGGGAACAGGAAAAGAACGTTGGCGCAAGAAAGTGGCTGACGAGAAGCTGCAGTACTTCACAACGATGGCGGCCGTTATCGTGAAGAACCACATCATCATCGGCGTCGGCGGTGATGCCATGGACGTGCGCGGTTATCTCGAGTCGCGCAACCCGGAGACCGGCGAGCTGCAATGGCGGTGGTGGTCCGAACCGAGGAAGATGGGAGACCCCGGCTCCGAGACCTGGCCGACGCAGGCTGCCATGGACCATGGCGGCGGCATGACCTGGATGCCCGGCACTTATGACCCAGAGTTGAACCTGATCTACTGGGGCACCGGCAATACCAACCCGGTCTATGCCGGGCAGAGCCGCAAGGGTGCTAACCTCTACACCGACTCCATCGTCGCGCTCGATCCCGACAGCGGCAAGATGAAGTGGTACTTTCAGGGCTCGCCGCACGATACCCACGACTGGGACAACGTCGAAACTCCAATCCTGTTCGACACGACCATCGACGGAAAGCCGCGCAAGCTGCTTGCTCAGGCCGCCCGCTGCGGCTACTTCTTCGTGCTCGACCGCGAGACCGGCAAGAACCTCGTTTCAAAACCGTTCACCCTCACGGCCAACTGGTCCATGGGACTTGATAAGCGTGGCCAGCCCATCCCTAACCCGGATAAGGACCCCAAGGTCGACGGCTCGATGGTTGACGTACCTGCGAACGGAGCCACCAACTGGCCTGCGCCAAGCTACAGCCCGCAGACCGGGCTCTTCTATGTGAACGCCAGCGAAGGGTACAGTATCGCCTGGCTGTATGACACTTCGAAGGACCCCCAGGGGTACGCCGGTGGAGCGAGCGGCCGCATCGACTCCAAGTCCTCTCTGATCGCTCTGGACACGAAGACTGGCGAGGTCCGCTGGAAACACGTCGCGAAGTCCGGCGGAGAGGAGGGAGGCGGCATGACCGGGGGCATCCTCACCACTTCGGGCGGGCTGCTCTTTACCGGAGATTCAAACCGCCTTGCCGCCTTCGATCCTGCGAACGGAAAGATTCTCTGGTCTTCGAAGCTGGAATCTGCCGTAAGTAACGGCCCATCGACCTGGGAGCTCGACGGGACTCAGAACGTCATCGTCGGAGCGGGCGATACTCTCTACAGCTATACGCTGAATGGAAAGTAGATCGTCCTGCATTAGAATCACGCTTCTTGCATAAGGTAGAAGCTGTCCCTCCCTCAGTTTTCACTCGGCCTCTCGCAGCGATCTACAACTGTGACTTGCAGGGGCACTTTCTTCATTTCGACTTTGAATCCGAAATCAAGCATCGCTTCACGAACCAGATCGCCCCACGTCTGACCGCGTACGCGCTCGATAGCCGATGGCGCAAGAGAGAAGTCGAAGACACCCGCAAGCCCGCTCTGATCAACTACAGGCATGTGCCACATCTGGGCAAGATAATTGGTCAGTGCTGACATCGGCATCGCTATGAAGACGGGATCGCCGTGTGCGTCGACGCTCATGGAAGCAGTTTCTCCAGCGGCAGCCGACTTGAGTCCCGCAGGTCGCTTGGGAGCCGCTAATACCGCCGCGGGAATGTCGCGGGTCTCCTGGTGGGCTATGAGCTTGAACCGTTCGGCGAGGAGTGTCTGGACAGCGCTCTTTCGCTCTTCCGAAGAGATCGGAGCGCTGGCTTTGGCATGGATGTCGTAGCGGTCAGTCCTCATCCAGGCAGGTCCGCCCAGAACGCGTCCGAGTTGCCAGCCGTTGAGCATGTCGAGGATGTCGGCGACGGTAACGGCTTCGGCGTCGAAGCGATCCGTTACACCAAAAGGTGTAGAGAAGTGGGCCTGCTTAACAGTAGCGCCAGGTTGGCTGGAATGAATAGAAGCAACTTCACAGACGGGTGGTGTTCTTTCGGAGACGGCGAAGGCTTTCAGGTCGAGTGCGGAGGCGGCGATGCCCAGAGTGGCGTTGGCGACGAAGTCGCGGCGGGTAATCTCGGACATTCGTTTGTCCTCCGATTGGTATATCGCAGTGTACGCCGTCGTAAAGCAACCACATTCAAAACCGTACGCGAGTTGATGGCCAGCGGCAGAGTGATCCGCAGCTTTCACGGTTATGCAACGAGAACCCAGTTTTTAGAGTATTTTTCCTGTTGCCCGATATCTAGCAACAGGAAAAATCCTCTCACTGCCAGTGCAATACGATACCTGTAGGTCGAAAGAACTGGAGCTACGATCGCCATGAAGCCTATCTTCTTCGCACTGTTCCTGCTCGCGACATCCTTACCGGGGCAGACACCATCAGCGCCGCATGGACGGCAATCCTGGTGCCTCTGCACAGCGAAAGTGCGCAGAACGATAGCCTTCGCCGACGGCAAACTGTATTCCGAAAGCTGGATCGATGGGAGCAACGGCCATGAGTTACAGAGGGGCTTGAGACCCGCTGAGTTCGATGTGACGTGGAACGGCCAGGAGGAGGCCAGCACGGACGGCGAATGGTCGCTGCATTCCGCACACAAGCAGCCGAACGCTGACGGTTCCTGGGAACTGGATTTGATGCTGACGCATGGGACGCTTGAGGTAACGAAGTCTTACGTGGTCTTCCCCGGAAGCTCCATCATTCGTGAATGGGTAACTTACAAAAATACAGGACCGGCAGCTGTCGACATTTCCGATCCCCAATTTCTACACATTGACACGCGGCTCGGTGACCTGAACTCCATCGATCTCGATTGGATGACGGGTGGTGAGAACCGTCCAGGATC
>JAEKKE010000486.1 GCA_019510535.1 Acidobacteriota bacterium | reverse complement strand
ATTCTTCGGTTTCAACGAGATGCTGGTCTATATCGGCTTCGTCGCCGTAGGTCTGTTCTACGTCTGGAAGAAGGGCATCCTCGACTGGGCTGCCGACAAGGGAGACCTCTAGTGTCAGCAACAACCCTGGAAAAGGCGGAAGTCCTTGAGCAGATGGCGGCCAATCCGGCCGTCGCCGCGCTCTCTTCCCTGCTGATCGATGCTCGGTTCGCACTGAACGAGCTGACGATCACCGTTCCGAAGGAGCAGATCGTTGCTGCCGTCAAAGCGGTTCAGGCAGCCGGCTATAACTTTATGGAAGACGTGACCTGCGTGGACTGGTACCCCAGCGAACCTCGCTTCCATGTCACCTATCACATCCTTTCGCACTCGCTGAAAGAGCGTGTCCGCCTGATTGCGCCGGTGGGATCGGAAGATCTCTCGATCGATTCCATCACCGACGTGTGGCCCGCTGCGAACTTTTACGAGCGCGAGGTCTTCGATCTGTTCGGCGTACACTTTGGCGGACACCCGAACCTGCGCCGCATCATGATGCCGGATGACTGGAAAGGTCACCCGCTGCGTAAGGACTACCCGGTGGAGGGTTACCGCTAATGCCGACCTCAGTTGAAGACCTCATCAATCCGGGCGTTGAAGACGTAATCGCCGACTCCAAACTGCACGGCAACATCGATCCCGCACAGGACCAGACGATGGTTCTGAACATGGGTCCACAGCACCCATCCACGCACGGCGTGCTGCGCGTAGTGCTGGAAGTAGACGGCGAGAGTGTTGTCGCTCTGGCGCCTGATATCGGCTATCTGCACACCGGCATCGAGAAGACCTGCGAGGCGAAGTTCTATCAGCAGGTGGTGCCGCTGACAGACCGCATCGACTACCTCTGCCCGATGACCAACAATCTGACCTACTGCCTGGCGGTTGAGAAGCTGCTGCAGTTGGAGATTCCGGAGCGGGCACAGTATCTGCGTGTACTGCTGAACGAGCTGACGCGCCTGAACAGCCACCTGGTCTGGCTGGGAACGCACGCCATGGATATCGGCGCGTTGACTGTCTTCCTGTACTGCTTCCGCGAGCGCGAAGAGATTCTGCGCATCTTCGAGATGGTGGCGGGTCAGCGCATGATGACCAGCTACTTCCGCATTGGCGGTCTCAGCATGGAACCACCGATCGACTTCTACGATCGCGTGCGGAACTTCCTGAAGATCATGCCGGAGAAGATCGCCCAGTACGAGAATCTGCTGACCGGCAATCCCATCTGGATGGGACGCCTGAAGAATGTCGGCCATCTCTCGGCTGCCGACGCCATTGCTCTGGGAGTGACCGGACCGCCGCTGCGCGCTTCGGGTGTCGACTGGGATCTACGCCGGGACATGCCCTACTCGGGTTACGAGAAGTTCAAGTTCGACGTTCCTGTATCGCAGGTCGGCGACGTGTGGGCTCGTTATGAGGTCCGCATGAAGGAAATGTACGAGTCGGTAAAGATCGCCACCCAGGCCCTTGAGGGTTTGCCGGAGGGCCGCATCACCGCCGTCGCTCCGAAGATCATCCTTCCAGATCGCGAGCAGATGAAGACCCAGATGGAGAGCCTGATCCATCACTTCAAGATCGTGACGGAAGGTTTTGCGGTACCCGCCGGTCAGGTCTACCAGGGTGTTGAGTCGCCGCGCGGTGAGATGGGCTACTACGTAGTGTCGGACGGAACGGCAAAGCCCTTCCGTGTGCACATGCGCAACCCTTCCTTCGCTACGCTGCAGGCATTAGAGACGATGTGTAAAGGAAGACTTCTGGCCGATGTTGTCGCTGTGATTGGATCGATCGACATCGTGCTTGGAGAGATTGACAGGTAGGTGTACGCGATGGATGCGCGGCTCCATACCGAACTTTGGACCTCATGGGCGTCGTTGTTGCGCACGTATTGCGCCGCTCATGGGCTGAACAGCAAGCATCACGCCGTGGTTGAAGTTGGCCCGGAGGTGATTCTGGTGCGTGTCAATGATCGCTGGCTTCGCTTCACCGCCAGCGACATGGAACGCGACGATTGCGGCAAGCTTCACTTCGCCCTGCAGGAAGACGGCACAGTGCAGTACGCCGATGTAACGGAAGAGATGGACCACGCAGCGGAACGGCTTGCGCGGGAGATGTTCGCGGTATCCTAGGGTTTGCCCCGAAGTGGTAGAACCTCAAGCGGTTTTTCGCCGCTGACGTTAACGGCATGGCCAAAGCCCTGCCCTGACGATAAGACGTGACCGGCGGATTGCCGTGATCACAAAACTGAATTTCTGCTGGTTCCTGGAGTGTATGAGCGCTGTCACCAACACGATCTTTTCGCCTGAGCTGGCCGCCCGCTTTGACAAGCTGGTGACGCTGTATCCGGTCAAGCGTTCGGCGCTGATCCCCATGCTGTTGTACGCACAGGACGAGGTCGGCTACGTCTCCGACGCCGTCGTGCATGAGATCGCACAGCGGCTGGATCTGTTCGAGCTGGACGTGCGCAATGTTCTCAGCTACTACTCCATGCTGCGTACCAAGCCGGCCGGCAAGTACAACGTGCAGGTCTGTACCAACATCAGCTGCATGCTGCGTGGCGGGTACGAGATCCTGGATCACTGCAAGGCCAAACTGGGCATCGGTCACAAGGAAGTCACCTCTGACAAGCTCTTCTCTTTGGAAGAGGTGGAGTGCATCGGAGCCTGCTGCTGGGCCCCTGCCATGCAGGTGAACTATGACTTCCACGAGGACCTGACACCCGCGAAGGTCGACCAGATTCTGGATGACTACGCTGCCGGTCGTGGAAAGGACGTGAAGTAATGCCTACCCTTGTCTCCCACCCGGATGAAGTAAAGATCATCTCCCGCCGTTTCGGCGCCGGCGCCGCGGACATCGA
>JAEKKE010000718.1 GCA_019510535.1 Acidobacteriota bacterium | reverse complement strand
GAGCACCGCGGTGACACCAAGGCCGGCAAAGCGGCGCTGATCGACGCCCTGTACTTTGGCCGTAAGCAGGATGACTGGAATACCCGCTGTTTCAGGATTCTCCTGCATCGCCTTGAAGGTTGTAGGCCCATCCATGCCGGGCATCATCACGTCCATCAGTATGGCGTCGGGCTTCTCCTTCGCGGCGCGCTGGATGCCTTCCTGCCCGTTGGAGGCCGTAAGAATCTCCCATCCGGCGGTAGCTTCGAGGGCAAGCGAGGCGACCTCCCGGATATCGTCTTCATCGTCAATGATGAGGATGCGTGGCACTGGGGGAAAGAGTACGTAGCCCCTCCGAGAGGTGGAAACGGACACGTGCCGGGAACTCTTTCTGTCCCTCTTGCGGATGACCTTAGCAAGCGATTGCTGCCCGGTTATCACCAGGATGTAATCTTTGGCCAACTACGCGAACGGTAATAACGATGGAGCATTTCCCTGTACGTGTGGTGTAGGGCTTCCGCATCTGTGGGCGTTTTCCGCAATGAAAACGCCGCCGCACGCCGTTTCCGGAATACCCTGTAACAGGGAAAATGCTCTAGAATCGGCAGCCATGAAGAAGATTGCTTTGTTCTGTGCAGGTCTACTGGTGACGTCGGCGGCGGCGGGCACTCCGGGAGGATGCGGTGCTGGCTCCCGTGCAGGCGTTCTTCGCCGGGCTTTCGGCGCGCGATGCCGCAGCAATGAAGGCGCCGTTTCTGCCTGGCGGGTCGATGGTGTTGATGCGCAACGGCAAGCCCGGACAGATGACGATTGAGCAGTTCGCTGAGCGTGTGAGCAAGCCAGGGACGACGAAGATCGAAGAGAAGATCCATGACCCGCTGATCCGTATCGACAACGATCTGGCGGTCGTCTGGGCTCCGTTTGACTTCTATGTCGATGGAAAGGTCGATCACTGCGGAACCGACCTCTTCAACATGGTGAAGAAAGACGGGACGTGGATGATCGCCGGAATTGCGGATACCGGGAAGAAAGATTGCAAGTAGAGGTCTTCCGGGAAGCCGATACTCTTGTTGCCCCACCCTCGCGATAAAGCTGCGAAGAATGGGGCGACAAATGTATAGCTGGCCCGAATGTGTTGATCCGGAGTCACGCTGATCGCAACAGAAAGGCCGGGCATATGCCCGGCCTTTCTCGTTGATGTGGATGTTGTCTTACGCGGTGACCGGCTCGAGCATCGTGGCGAAGTTCTTGCCGGTACGGGCGGCATGGGCCTGCTTGTGGAATGCGTAGCCGGTGATGAGCGGCAGAGCCATGGTGGCCTCGGCGTAGACCATCTG
>JAEKKE010000717.1 GCA_019510535.1 Acidobacteriota bacterium | reverse complement strand
CCAGCTGTGGATTGTGAAGTTGAGATCCAAGCACAAGAAATACTGCCGTCAGCAACGACGCACTCGCTGCGAGTCCACACCTCCCGACACGAAGGCCGTAGCGACGTGTCAGCACATCCGTCAGCTTTCCGCCCAGCAGGCAGAAGATTGTCATCGATAGAAACGGAAGCATTGTGTACCGGGCACTGGCCTTCAAATCGAAACCGCGAACCTGGGCCATGTAGATGAAGAACCAACTGAAGTAAACCCACGCCACATACAGGAACCCGAAGTATGCCCCCATGAGCGCAAGCAGATCAGACCGATGCAAAATCAGCTTCCAGGAGATTTTGTTCGATTCTGGTTGACGGTGTCTTCCATTCTCGCTGACGGTATGATCCGGCGAATCGCTCGGTGACACTTCCCGGATTAGCCTAAGTTCGGTTTCTCCGACCAACGGATGCGTCTCTGGGCGATCCCTCGCAATCCACCACCAGATAACACCTGCCAGGATGCCGACTACTGCGCTAAACCAGAAGGCAGAACGCCAGCCGTGATGAAGGATAAACCAGGTCAGCAGAGTGGCCGCCGGATAAATGATGGATTCTCCGACACCGAGGCCAAACCGAAGCGCCACCAGAAAGAGCACGGCGTGAGTGGTCGACGAAGGTAACAGTGCGGTGAAGATGGTCGCAATTCCCCACCAAAGAACCCCAACTGTAAGCACAAGGCGAGCCCCAAATCGAGCGGAAACCCATCCGGCTGGAACTTGGAACGCAGCATAGCCGATCAGAAATGCACTCGCCATCCAGCCGAGACGTTGGTTGCCAAGGCCAAACTCATGACCTATCTGCAATCCAGCAATCGATAGGTTGGTACGGTCGAGGTAAGCGATAGCGCTCAAGACGAACAGCCAGGATGCCAGCGACCACCGAACCTTCGTTTTATGTTTAATGCTCATCGTTTTCCGTCCACTGGGATGACGCAACTTGTGAGAGCTTTATAAGCTCGTTATTTGCTCATCACCTGCTGTAGAGCGGCATGGCCCCAGGCGTCTTAACTCGGAGGCGATAGACGCTCGTGGAAGCGGTGATGTACAGCGTCCTGCCATCGTCAGCCCATGCCAGGTTTGCGGCTACTTCCGGCAGCTTAATTTGCCCAAGCACTTTTCCCGAAGGCGATATCACTCGGATGCCACCCGGACCTGAGGTCCATAGGTTATCCGCGGAATCAAGCTTCAAGCCG
>JAEKKE010000190.1 GCA_019510535.1 Acidobacteriota bacterium | reverse complement strand
TCAACGCGCCTCAGCTTTCCGGGGAGGGCCTCCACGCTACCACACGCCACCAAAAAAATAAAAGGAGAAAATACATGCCGCCGAAGATTTCTCCGCCTACAGCGCGGGAGCTGGAGGTTCTGGAACTCATCGTCTGGAAAGTTATCAATACTGAATGGGGCAGATGGTGGACGCGGAAGGAATCGAACCTTCAACCTGTCGATTAAGAGTCGAATGCTCTGCCAATTGAGCTACGCGTCCGATGGGTTGTCTGTCCGCACTCGCCGATGTGCTGGCCAGCGCTGAACACTTTATTGACTATAGCACAGATCACGCGCGAGGCGGATCCACTCTGTTGAGAACACGGTGCCGATTGTGGTCCTCGTGAAGAAATAGCAAACGCAGGCGCAGAATGACAGCGGCCCGTAGCTATGCCTCCAGCATGCGGTACAGTGTCGAGCGGCTGATGCCAAGCAACTCTGCTGTGCGTACCTTGTTGCCTTCGCACTGTGCGAGGACACCACGCACATGGCGAGAGATCAGGTCGTCCAGACGCACCGGCAGCGAATCCGCTTTCGCTGGAGACTCCGGCTCTGGAAGCAAGATCGTATGAATGACGATTCCTTCCTGTTGCAGGACGGCGTTGTTCAGCACGCTTTCGAGTTCGCGGATGTTTCCCGGCCACGAGTAGCTGCGGAGTGTTGCCATTGCCTCGCTCGAGATCTCCATCGCCGGCTTGTGATAACGCTCTCCAGCGCGGAAGAGAATGTGCTCCACAAGCAATGGCAGATCTTCCATGCGTTGACGCAGCGGTGGCACCTCAATCTCGACCGTCGAGAGACGGTAATACAGATCTGAGCGGAATTCACCGATGGCGGCCTGATGCCGCAGATTACGATAAGTGGCCGCGATAATGCGAGTGTCGACCATACGCATCAACCGCAGCAGCTTCGCCTGAACAGCGGAGGAGGTATCGCCGACCTCATCCAGGAACAGCGTTCCACGAGCGGCTGATTCCAACGATTCTTCAATGGTTGTAGCAGGGTCGTAGACCAGGAAGGGCTCATTCGCGGCAGGGCTCAGCTGATGCAGGGTACGCGCAGCAAGCTCTTTGCCGGCGCCAGTTTCACCTGTCAACAAAATGGTGCGGAAGTGTGGCCCAATGCGCTCGAGCTGTAATCTCAGCCGCTCCATTGCTGGACTGCTGCCAAGCATCTCGAAGAACCCGGGCTGGGGGAGGTATTCCATAACAGACATGGCTCACTTTCTCCATCGGCGAATCCAATGGAAAAGTGAGCCATGTCCGTAACAAAAGAGTTTTCTAAACTTACGCTGTGGTTTTGGCGCAGTAGGTGTCGAAAGCCCGCTGCAGCTCCTGGGCGATAGCGGGAGCAGTCGATGTCTCGATCGCCGAGCGCTGCATCAGGTATACCAACTGTCCATCACGCAGAATGGCGATCGACGGCGAGGTCGGCGGATGTCCGCCAAAGTAGCCGCGCGCCTTCTCGGTGGCCTCGCGATCCTGACCAGCAAAAACAGTGATGGACTGGTCCGGAAGAGTGGGGTTCGAAAGGGCCATGCGAACGCCGGGGCGCATCTTACCGGCGGCGCAGCCGCAGATCGAATTCACAACCACCATAGTGGTGCCAGGCTTGGCCAGGGCTGTGTCCACTTCGGCTGCGGTGCGAGCCTCTGCGATGCCTGCGCGGGTCAACTCCTCGCGCATGGGGATGACCATGATCTCTGGGTACATTATTCGGATTTCCTCCAGATTCCATTGTAAATGGTCTAGAGCTCGACAGGTTCCTGCTCCAGGCGAATGCCGAAGCGGGCTTCCACACCGGCCCGAAGGTGGTCGCGCAGGGCCAGAATCTCCCCAGCCGTCGCTCCGCCGCGGTTGGTGAGGGCCAACGCATGTTTCGTGGAGAGTCCAGCCTGGCCCAGAGTAAAGCCTTTGTGGAAACCGCTGGTCTCCAGAAGCCATGCCGCCGACAGCTTCACACCTCCGGTTGCAGGCCAATGCGGTACGGTGGCATGGCCGGCGGCGATGGCCTCGTAGACTTCGGCCGAAACAATCGGATTCTTAAAGAAAGATCCGGCGGACTGGGTGTCGGCGTCGCCGGGAATCAGAACCATGCCTTTGGTTGCGCGAATCTTCCGGACCTTGGTCGCAACCTCCATCAGCGAAGGCGTTTCACTCGGCAGAAACGCGCGCTGAAGATCGGCATAGGCCAGCGATGGAGCACCGCCAGGCAATAGGCGGAAGCTCACCGCAGTGACGATATACCGATCAATGTCTTCGTGGTTGAAGCGAGAACGGCGGTAAGCAAAACCGCATTCTGCATTGGTAAACGTGAGCGTTGTGAGTGTTGCCCGATCGATAGCGCGAACCAGGGTGATGGTCTGCGCCACCTCCTGCCCATAGGCGCCCACATTTTGGACGGGAGTGCCACCAACCGTGCCGGGAATGCCGGCAAGGCACTCAATGCCTTGAAGGTTACGCTCGGCGGCAAGCTGTACCAGCGCATCCCACTCTTCTCCCGCGGCTGCAGTGAGCGTGTGGCCCTGCTGCGCAATCCCTTTCAGCGCAATGCGAATCACCAGGCCATCGAAGCCGCTGTCATGTACAAGCAGATTGGAGCCGCCTCCCAGAACAAAGACTGGAATGCGCTCTTCCCGCGCGAAACGCAGCGCATCAAGGATCTCGGTTTCGCCTCCTGCCTCGACGAAGAGACGAGCCGCGCCACCGACCTTCAACGTGGTGTAGGGCGCGAGCGGAATGTTCTGCTGGATACGCACGGACAAACTACAGAGTAAAGGTTCGTGACCCATCAAGGCTGCGTAAGAGCTGAAGGCGTTCCTCGGCGAGCACCTCCTGCGCCGGGCCTTGAGCGACGATGCGTCCCTCACGAAGCTTGATCACCTCTGCCTCCAGAAGAAGCGCTTCCGTCACGTCATGCGTGACAGAGAGGACGGGGAGCCTGTGTTCGCGCGTCCATTGCTTGAGCGCGAGCAGAAGCTCATCGCGCAATGCCTGCTCCAGACCAGTAAATGGTTCATCCAACAACACCAGGCGCGAGTACCTGGGCATCAGCGCACGGGCTACACTGACGCGTTGTGCCTGGCCACCGGAGAGCTGTGCCGGATAGCGTTCCAGCAGATCGCTTATACGGAACAGGCGAACCAGATCCTGAAACCGTTCGGCATGGAGCTCCTGCTCCCGCTTGAAATCTCCCGTAGGGAGTTCGCGGCCGAACTCGAGATTCCCCTTGACCGTCATATGTGGAAACAACGCGGCCTGCTGCGAGGCAAGGGGAATATGCCGTTTCCAGGCCGGTGCGCCTCCGCGCAGCCCGGCGATGCTGCGAAGGATGGTTGACTTGCCGGACCCTGAAGGGCCGAAGAGTACCGTCCAGGGCGAGCGCAGCGCCACAGTGACATCAATCGTGATGGAGTCCAGCGTTGCGGTGATATGTTCGTGCAGCAATGGCTCAGACAAGGCGCGTGCTCCTTTGTCCGGCTCGCCAGTGGACGAGCAACAACGAAACAAACGAGAAGGCCAGCAGAAGAAGAGCCGTGCGATTGGCTGCAGCAAAGTTGAAGTCGGCAACCTCATCGTAGAGTGCGATCGAGAGGGTCCGCGTTGCGCCCGGGATATTGCCGCCCAGCATCAACACAACTCCGAATTCGCCGATTGTATGGGTGAAGGTCAGAATCCCAGCGGTCAGCAACGATGGACGTATCAGAGGCATGGTCACCCGCACAAAGACAACCGAGGGCCGGGCGCCCAGCGTCGCTGCAGCCTCCCGCAACTCTGGTGCGATCGCCATCATGCCGCTGACCAGGGGTTGTACGGCGAACGGAAGGCTGTACAGCAGGGAACCTATCAGCAGCCCCGTAAAAGAGAAGGCGAGCGGATGTCCGAGAGTCGTTGTGATCACGCGTCCGACTGCGGTCGTGGGGCCAAGCAGCACCAGCAGGTAAAAGCCCAGTACCGTTGGCGGTAGCACCAATGGCAGAGCAACCAGCGCCTGTACCAGTGGACGCAGACGGCTTTGTCCGTAGGCCAGCCATGCCGCCAGCGGAAGGCCAACGCACAGCAGGATGGCGGTTGTGGTGAGGGCCAGGCGAAATGTCAGCCACAGAGCGTCGAGATCCATCGATGGACAGTGTACCGGGGGACGCTGTGGCTGGCCGGACTCACTTCACCGGCGTGAGTCCCAAGTCTGGCAGGTGCGGCTGAACCTCGCTCGAGAGAAACCAGTTCAGAAAGGCGTGCGCCGCATCGCGCTGCGCTGAGCTGCGCAGCACGACTGCTGTCTGCGTGATGGAGTTATAGCTGGAGAAAGGGAACAGCACGAACGTTCCCGACTGTTTGAACTTCGGGGAGACCGCCAGTGTCTTCGAGATGATGGCAAGTTCGGCGTTTCCGGTGAAGGCAAACTGGCCGGCCTGACCTACGTTTTCAGCGCGCACAAGGTGATCCTTGACCTTGTCCTGGAGCTTGAGGGCTTTCAAGGCCTCCACCGCAGCACGGCCATACGGGGCGTGTTCCGGGTCGGCGATGGCCAGAGACTTGAGATTGGATGATTCCAGTGCCGACAGTTGGAGAGGATTGAAGGGAGAACCATTCCGCGTCCATAAGACCAGGGTCCCCTTGGCATAGGGAATCGGGCTGCCGGTATCTGCCAGGTTGGCTGCGACAACCTTCTCCGGAAAGTAGAAGTCGGCCCCCATGAACACGTCGAAGGGCCCACCCGGACCTGCGGAGATGATCTGGCTGACCAGAATGGAAGAGGCCGCATAAGAGACCAGTAGGTGGACGTTGGCCTTCTTCTCATAGACCGGCCCCACGGCCTCAAGCACTGGCTGTAGATCTGCTGCCGCTGCAATCCGTAACTCCACCGGTTTTGTTTGCCCGAATACTGGGGGAATCAAGAGTAGGAGGAGCAGCGCTTTGAGCATGGCAGAAAGTTTACGGTACCCTAGAGGTACCGATGAAAGAGAAGTCACACGAGCTTAGATGCACAGGGTGCGGTGCGCGCATTGCCGGTACGGATGCGACCTCCAACTTTCGCTGTGCCCAGTGCGGTGAGCTGTACGAAGTGGTTTACCCGTGGTCGTCCGATGGCGCCAACCTTCCTAATGCGGGCGCTCTCCGCTGGCTATGGCAGGAACGCCGCTCTTCCACCCTTCCGATCGATCAGAGCGGAGTCTGGCGCTTCCGCGACCTGCTGCCCATTCTTGACGACCCATCCCATGCTGTGACCCTGCGTGAGGGCAATACGCCTCTGTATGAACTGCCTCGCTGCGGGAAGATTGCCGGTGTGGACTGGCTGCTGGCCAAGCACCAGGGCATGAATCCGACGGGCAGCTTTAAAGACACCGGTATGACCGCCGCTCTGTCGGTCGCTGCTGAGCGGGGCTTCAAGGTGGTCGCGTGCGCGTCTACCGGAAATACCTCCGCCGCCATGGCTGCCTATGCCGCGCGCGCCGGTCTGACCAGCATCGTGTTTATTCCCGAGGGCAAAATC
This sequence comes from Acidobacteriota bacterium, assembly GCA_019510535.1. GTDB lineage: Bacteria > Acidobacteriota > Terriglobia > Terriglobales > Acidobacteriaceae > Terriglobus. The sequence continues at coordinate 4,934 of JAEKKE010000190.1, read as the reverse complement.
GCCTGGGGCAAGTTGTCGCAGTCCATGGACTATGGCGCATTGACCATCCAGCTCAAGAGCGATTTCGACGGCTGCGTCCGGGTCCTGAATGACCTGGTCAAACGTTTGCCGATCTACATGCTCAATTCGGTGAATCCCTATCGCCTCGAAGGGCAGAAGACGCCCGCTCTCGAGATGGTGGAGCAGATGGACTGGCAGGTGCCGGAGCACGTGATCGTCCCCGGTGGCAACCTGGCCAATAGCTCCGCGCTCGGCAAGGGATTCGAAGAGATGAAGCGCCTGGGCCTCATCAGCCGTGTTCCGAAGATCTCAGTGATCCAGGCTCACGGTGCCAATCCGCTCTATCGGGCAATGCAGGCAAGTGGCGGGGAACAGCTTGAGCCTGTTGTTGCCGATACCCGGGCAACCGCAATTCGCATCGGCAATCCGGCAAGCTGGAAGAAAGCCGTGCGGATTATCCGTGCTACCGGCGGATGGGTGGAGGAGGTCTCCGAGCAGGAGATCGCCCAGGCCAAGGCCGAGATTGGTGCGGAAGGAATCGGTTGTGAGCCGGCCTCCGCCGTGACCCTGGCGGGACTGAAAAAGCTTACGCGGGACGGGCGCATTGGACGCGAGGAGCGGGTTGTCCTGCTGCTGACCGGCCACACCCTGAAGGATCCGGAGTACACCATCGATTTTCATCGTGGAACTCTGTTTTCGAACCAGGAAGCTTCTTCGTTGCGGAAGCCCCCGATCGTGCTGGAAGCCCAGACCGAGGCGGTTCTCAAGACGCTTGAGAGCAGCATTCAGTTATGACCGTATCTGTAAGAGTCCCTGCAAGTTCTGCCAACCTGGGACCGGGGTTCGACGCCCTCGGCATGGCGCTGGCCATGTATCTGGAAGTCGATGCGGAGGTCTCCGAACAGACCTCTGTCGCCGCTTCAGGCCGGGATGCGCATCTGTGCGGGCGACTCGAAAATAACCTGATCCTCGAAACAATTGGAGACCTTCTGCGGGCCTCGGGGCGTCCTGTTCCTGGCCTCAGGCTGACGCTTCGGAACGACATCCCGCTTGGGCGTGGCTGCGGTTCATCCGCTGCCGCGATTGTGGCTGCGGTGCTGCTGGCCAATCAGATCGGTGGATTGGGCTGGAACGAAGCTCGCCTGCTGCGCGAAGTCACTCGAATTGAAGGACATCCTGACAACGTCGCAGCGGCATTGTTGGGTGGGGTTGTTGCATCAGCCATGCAGGCGGATGGGGAAGTGGCAGCGGTTAAGATCGCTGCTCCTGCGGACTGGCAGTTTCTTGTGGCCATTCCGGGCAGCTCTCTCTCGACGGCAAAAGCCCGTGGCATGCTGCCGGCTGAGTACTCAAAGGCCGATGCGATCTTCAACGTCCAGCGCAGTGCGCTTCTCATGGGCGCGTTCGCCGCAGGCCGGGGCGATCTGCTGCGATTGGCTATGCAGGACAGAATGCACCAGCCGTACCGTATGGATGCCTGCCCCCTACTCAAGGCTCTGCTGCCTCTGTCTGGAATGAATGGCGTACTAGGCGTCGCACTCAGCGGTGCGGGGCCGTCGGTCCTGCTGGTTCTGGACAAGAAAACCGATCCGGAAGAAGTGATCGCGCGGGCCAGACTGCGCAGCGAAGATCCGGAGCTCGAGGTCGTTCTTACTAGCGTGGCTGAGGGCGCGAGTACCTCCGTCCGGTAACCTGTTACCCCCGGGTTACTGAAGATTGCTTTACAAGTTTTCATCCCACCAATACTGTCATCTCGTGGGCAGTTCTGGGGGAGGGCTGCTCCGGCGCCCGTTGATCTTTATAGATCCGGGCGCTTCTCCTTTTAACTCAAAATAAGAGGGTTTCCCGGCCGGGTGAGGGTGTGAATCGCGGCGCGGATTTCAGCATCCTATAATGGCGGAGAGAAAAGGGAGGAACGATGGCAAACGTGACAGATGTAAGCGATGCGACATTTGAGAGCGAGGTGCTGCAGTCGCAGCAACCCGTAATGGTTGATTTTTGGGCCGCATGGTGTGGTCCTTGTCGAGCGCTTGCGCCCATCGTTGATGAAGTGGCCACCACCTACAACGGACAGTTGAAGGTAATGAAGATGAACGTGGACCAGAACGCACAAACGCCTGCACGTTACGGCATTCGCGGCATTCCGGCGCTGCTGATCTTCAAGGACGGCAAGGTTGCCGAACAGATTGTCGGCTACGTGCCGAAGGACACCATCGACAAGAGCGTGACCAAGGTTCTCGCCTAAGCCACTTTCGATAAGGTTGCTAAGAGCCCGCCCTAGAGGCGGGCTCTTCTGCTTTAGCTGCGGGCTCTTTTGCGTTAAATCGTGACCTTCTTTGCGTTTACGCGGCTCTAGAAATAGTGCGCCAGATGCGGGAAGGCGGGGAGCTGCAGAAACGCCTGGCTCGATGGAGGCGGAAGCAGCTCTTCATGTTCCAGCATCCAGGTGTTGTCATGCGGAATGAAGATGGCATTCAAGCCCGCCTCAAGAGCCGGGTTGACATCGCTCTTGGGTGAGTTCCCGATCATCCACGTGGAAGCCGCTTCGCAGCCATGGCGATCGCGCAGAGTCAAGTAGGCTTCGCTGTGCTTTTCCGGTAGAACTTCGATCTCATGAAAATGCGGCTTCAGGCCGGAGCGTTCCAGTTTGTCACGTTGTTCCCAATCGTCGCCTTTGGTGACCAGAATGATGCGATGGCGTGTCGTTAGCTCAGCCAGGGTATCGGCAACGCCTGGTAAGAGCTCAATCTCCTGGGTTGCAATGGCATCGGCAAAGCTGGTGATCTGTTCGTGCGTCTGCGGAGAGACCGGTTCTGGAGAGAGCTGTTCAAAGCAGTTCACCAGGGACTGCCGGAAGCTCTTCAGGCCATAGCCGCGCTGGCGGATAGTCTCGCGCTCGCACGCATTCAGGCGATGGCGTATGTCATCGGGGCTGTACGCGTGGTGGTTGAGCAGTGAGATGAAGCTTGCGATGGCCCGTTCGAAGTAGATGTTGTTCTCCCAAAGGGTGTCATCGGCGTCGATCAGCAGCGTCTGGCCCAGTGGCATGCGTTGTACGGGGGTATCGGGCATACGCCTTTCATTGTATCGACCAAAAGTGAGAGGAAAAGCTGTTCGCCACCCGGCACAGACGGGGTATGATGGACGCACTTTCACACAAGTTAGTTTGGTGGTTTCTGCCGAAGTGCCGCGGATTGCGATGTTCTGGATATGAGTTTTGAGACAGGAAGTTTTATTGGCCCGTACCAGATACTCGGGTCCCTCGGACGCGGCGGCATGGGGTCAGTGTTCCGCGCTCTGGATACCCGTCTTCATCGCGAAGTCGCCTTGAAGGTGCTGCATGAAGACCTCTCCATGCCAGAGATGCATGAACGTTTCCTCCGCGAAGCGCGTGCCGCGTCGGCGTTGAATCATCCGAACATCCGTACCATCTTCGACATCGGCGACCATAACGGCGATCCCTACATGGTGATGGAGCTGCTCGATGGTGAGACGTTGCGCGACTCCATCGACCGTGGCCCTATGCCCGTGGCAGAGGTATTGGCTTACGGCATTGAGGTTGCTGAGGCGCTGGCCGCGGCGCATGCCAAAAATATCGTCCACCGCGATATCAAGCCCGCAAATGTTTTCCTGGTCCCTCGTCCCAGCGGCGCCTGGCAGGCAAAGGTTCTGGATTTCGGTCTGGCAAAGATCGAGCGTCTGACAGGGCATTCGCAACACACGCAGGACCTGACGGTCATAGGATCAACAGTCGGTACCGTTGCATATATGTCTCCCGAGCAGGCGCGAGGGGAACAGCTCGATACGCGATCCGATCTCTTTTCATTAGGCGTGGTTCTGTATGAGATGGCAACGGGGTATGTGCCCTTTGATGGGGCGACCAGCGCGGTGATCTTCGTCAACATTCTGAGCCACGATCCGCCGGCGATGAAGAGCTTCGGAGCGAATGTCCCAAAGGAGCTTGAGAAAGTCATCCTCAAGCTGCTGGCGAAAGACCGTAAGAACCGGTACCAGAGTGCCAGGGATGTCGCCGCGGCCCTTGAGGAGATTCGTGACGGAGGCAAGAAAGCCACGTGGATGCAGCGCTCCAAACCGCCGGTGAACGATCCTGGCGATCCTCGGTCGGTCGATCGGCGGATTCGCCGGACATCGAGCCCACCCGTACCTGGCGGCAGGCGGGAGAACGATCTGCCGGAGCGCGCCTCCCAGCCATTCATTTCTCCGTCAAAGATGGGCATCCCGGTGGTGTCGCCGGAGCAGACGCGTACCTCTGGTCCGGCCGACGCAACGGAGATCAATATTCCGGCGGCGGGCTGGCGCCCTCCAGCGCCTCACTCGGCACCAACCCATCATGCAGAAGACAAGACGGCCGTCGCTGTCGCCTCAGGGCAGAGGTCAGCACAACGGCAGGCAGCGTCGGGCTCGGGTATTGTAGCGGCAAAACCGCGTGCCTCTTACGAGAGCATTGTTGAGGCGGAGCCGGAGAAAAAGAGCAATAAGGCGCTGCTGTTCGTGGCTGTCGCGGTTCTGGTGATCGCTGCCGGAGCGTTTGCATTCTTCAGGTTCCGCAATAAGAGCGTGGTCTCCGATGTCATGGCGCCGGGGCAGGCGGTGATGGTGACCGCCATTCAAAACGACACCGGTGATAGCACTCTGGATGACTGGCTTGCATCGGCTGTCGCGATGGAGCTGTCGCAGTCTCCGTCGATCGCATATCGCGGCCCTGAATCCTTCCGCGCTCAGCTCAGCGGAGACAGTTCCGCGAGTCAGCCCGTGGACGAGGCAAAAGCGCGGCAGGTTGCGACTGACTCCGGTGTTCCGGTCTTCCTGTTTGGCAGGGTCGCCAGCAGCGGAGCCGGCTACGACATTGAGCTGACGCTGCACGAAACGGCTTCGAATCGCACGCTGGCGACGTTCACCGACAGAGCTGCCAG
>JAEKKE010000485.1 GCA_019510535.1 Acidobacteriota bacterium | reverse complement strand
TGCGTTGAACGCGGTTATCCAGGCCATCCTGATCGGCGGCATTCAGGGCATCACGCAACTTGCCGGAGACCCCGGGCTGCGTCGGTGCAAGCTGGCGAGCCGTGTTGCGAAGATTGTTCTGCAGTCGCGAGAAATCTTCTGAGAGCTTCTGGCGATCGTCAGCAATACGATTTCGCGCATTCGATCGATCTACCATCTCCTGCATCGTGGTTGCCGGACCCTTCCGGTTTTGCTCATCGACGAACTGACGGATGCGGTCGGCCTGATTGCGTTCTTCCTTCGCAATGCGGTCGGCTTCCTGCGAAAGGCCATCGAGCTTGCCGCTTGCCTGCTGCTGTTGCGCGCCTCCCATCAGCCCGGTTGCCTGGCGAAGAGACTCCGCGGCACGCCGAGCTGCCTCATTGGCCGCCTGCTGTGAATTCTGCTGGCCGGCCTGTGGACTGGCGGCACGCTTCATCTCATCATTGGCGCGGCGCAGGCGATCGAGCGCCTGCTGCACGCGGGGATCATCTCCACGTTGATTGCCGGACTGGCTTCCCGAAGAGCCGGATGCTGAAGCGGAGCGGGAACCTGGTTGCGATCCAGACTGAGAGCCGGACTGGGAACCGGATTGAGAGGAACCCGATTGCGAACCGGATTGACTTCCTTGCTGGCCGGATTGTTGCCCATTCTGCTGGCCCTGCTGTCCGTTCTGATTCTGGGCCAGTTGCTCCATCTGCTTCTGCAGTTGTTCGGCCTCGCGGCGCAGCATCTCCTGCTGCCAACGCTCCTGGAAGCTCTGTTGTGGATTATTGCGCTGCTGCTGTGCCAGCTCCTCCTGCCGCCGCGCCAGGGCATCGAGCTTCTGCAGCGCATCGTCGATCTTCTTCTCTTTCTCTTCCTGCGGAGACCCGGTCTGCGCGCTCTCGTATTGGTTCTTTGCGGTATCGAGCTCGAGATCAAGCAGTGTGGCCAGATCGCGTCCCATTGAGCCACCGCCACCACCGCCTCCTCCACCACGCTGACCAAAGGCGACCTGAATCTGGCGGAAGGTCGCCTCGGCACGCAGCAGATACTGCAGCGCCTTCTGCTCATTGCCGATGGCGTCCTTCCACTGCATCTGGCGCAGCTTATCGGTCGCAGGAATCATGGCCTTTGAGGCTTCTTGCATATCCTTCTCAAAGGAGTTGAAGCTCTCATTCATTGCCGTCATATCGCGGCTGTCCAGGCGGCTGGACAGCGCATCGACCTGCTGACGCAGCTTGCTCTGCACATCCGATAGAAACTTGGCCTGGTCCTCACCGGACTTCCGCGTAGCCGCCTTGTCGTTCTGCTGCTTCCACGTCTGCGCGATCAGCTCTTTCTCGCGGCGGGAGATCTCGCCCTGATCTTGTCGTCCTCCACCGCCACCACCGCCTCCTCCTCCGCCGGCCTGCGATTGCGAGAACTCGCGCTCAAATGGATCGGCCTGGATGAAGCTGATCTCAGTCTTCGATTCAGCATGCCCGTCGCGGGCCGTAGCGTAGAGACTGATGACGTCGCCCGGCTGCATCTTGAAGCTCTCAAGACTCAACATCTGCGAGCCGTCCGCCTGACGCAGCCCCGGAGCTTTCAGCATGGGGACAGTCTGCTCAGCGCCGCCATTGACGGAGTAGTGCAAAGCCATCGCATTCAGGCCAAACTCCGCCGAGCCTTTCACTTTTACGGTGACCTCTTCGATCGGACTGGCGCGGTAATCGTTCGAAGGCTTGTTGATGGCAATGGTCGGTGGCTCAGCCTTGTTGGTTGCGACGAAGTAGTCCTCCGTCAGACGAACCGGCTGGCCCTGGTCGATGCCGGCGATATGGTACGCGCCGTCTTTCTGCATCTTCAGCGTGGTGGTGTAGGTATTGCTCTGGCCGCCGTTGAGCTTCAACGTCGTGCCGTCATCGAGGGCTAGAAGGCCATCACGAAGCGGCCGGTCTGTGTGAATCTCGAGTTCGGCCTCGGTGCCTTCAATCGCGCGCAGATCGCCGCCGTGATCGTCGACCTGCGGTTTCATGCCTGTCCATTTGGGGTAGTTGTAGGTCACCTTGATGGCGGTGATCCGCGGCATATCCACAACACGCAGAGTGTAGTGACTGCGGTGAAAAGGAACTGATAACCGGGAGCTCCTTCCAGCGGCTTCATAGGGACAGGTTCCCAACGTCCCGCACTCTGGTAACGGGCAAAGAGCTGAACCTTGTCGGTCTGCACGCCGGAGATCTGCGCGGTAACAAGCTGGTCAGTATTGCGGCGTAAGGCCGCGTTGCCTGGACTTACGCGGATGTCATAGAGCGGTGGAACGTCCTTCTTCGGCCCGGTCCAGAGAAGCGAGGCGCCATAGCCAAGGTAGCCGGGACCGGCAGCGATCATCCACAGCAGGATGCCGAGTGAAACCACACCTCCGGCCATCAATGCATAAAAGGTACGCTGCGGCACCAGATCGTGTGGGCTGGCAGTCTCAGCGACGGCTAGTGTGTCTCCTGCAAGCAGTTCGAGGAATGGGCCTGACTGTGTCTCCTGCCGCTCAGAGAAGGTCAACAAACGGTCATCGAAGGCAGGGAAGGCGCGTTCTACATGTTTCACACTGGCTGCGCGTGTCAGCCGGAGTAGCGGGATCACCAATGCGATGGTCGCGGCGACGATGATCGCCAGCAGCATGGCCAGACGTGTCAGGGTAAGGCTGCGCAACGGAAAGGCGTAGGTATTGAGTATCAGGACGGCGACGACAGTCACGATAAGAGCGGTAGCTGCAATGACGGCTGAACCGCGCAGAGTAGCTGCCAGCCGAAGCCGGCGTTCGACGCTGTCGATGTAGGCGTTGAGCTGTTGTTGGCGGCTCATGCTTCCTCCCTTTGCGTACCCAGGTACTGCCCGGCCACGATGGACTCCGCCAGAGCCACCAGGAAGAGGACGAGCATAGCGTACCACCATAAGCTGACGCGTACGGTGTCATTTTGCGCGGCGACGGCGGTGCTGCCGCCATTGCCGTTGGCGCTGCCCGCCCAGAGCTGTTGCACATCGGGCGGAAGGATTTCGAGGTTACTCTCACGTGTGTCGGCATTTACGCCGATCAGGCCGTCGCGTCCGTTCGCGAACCGTACCTGGTAGAAGCCCGCGGAGCCGAGCCGCAGCGTCTGCGCGGTCGCCGCTTCGGCCAATGTCAGCGGGCGACGGCCGTCAGGCGCAATCACGTCAATGCTCGCTCCCGGTCCGTTCCCAGTGGTTGCAGAGCGCAGAGGAACAAATTCGTCCACCAGCCGGGCTCCGCTTAGACGTTCTGTGCCTGAAAGATAGCGTGTCGCCAGATCGAGGAAGGGGACGAAGGCGGGCGAGAGCGGAAGATCATTCGTCAGATTGTCGAAACCCGAGGTCAGGATGAGCACATGTCCTTCGCCTAGCTGCTTGTCCATAAGCAGCGGTGTCCCATCCGTCAGCTTTGCGAGAATGCGCATCCCGTTCGTGTCGATATTCGCGGCGAACGAGAAGTGCGTGTCGGTCCAGCCGGTGGTCTCACGAAGTGCGGCGTGGGTGCGGTCGAGATCACCGACGCTCATCGGATCGCCTTCTCGGGTATAGAGATGCGGCTGTCCGGTTCCGCTTCCCAGTAAAGGAAGCTTGCCCTGGCGTCCGGCGTTCGTACCGACCGCCATCAGCACGTTTCCGCCGCCCTGAACGTATTTCTTCAATGCGTTCTCAAATGCGATCGGCAGGGAAGGTACATCCGACAAGATGACATAGGCGTACTTTGTCGGATCAGACTCCGTGACAGTATCGGAGTTCATCGGCTGCAACAGGTACGCTCCCTGGCTGGCGGCAGCGATGGCGGCACTGACATACAGCGGCGAACGTGTATCGTTCGACGGACGGACCAGCAGGATGTGCTCAGGATCACTGCGACGTACGGCGAAGCGCCACTGATCATCCGACGGAAGTTCGTCACTCCCCTCGATAGCAACGGCACAGCGGCTAAGGCCGTAAGGAACATCCAGGCCGGTGAACTCAACGGTAGCCGTGCCATTCTCTGCGAGATTCACGGTCTTCGTAGTGACCGTCTTGCCGTCGATGACTAAGGAGACTTTCTTCGTCGCAGCCTTACTGTTGTAGCCGGCAACAACAGCGCGAATGCGAGCAGCTTTCGTATCGGCGATCTGCGAAGGAGCGTCCACGCTCACCACGGTGAAGTTCTCTTCAGTGTGATTCGTGGTGGGATGCAGGATAAGTTTCGTACTCTCGGGCAGCACCATCTCGGCGAAGTTGCCGGGAACGCTGGACCGCTGCATATCGCTGAAGAGATGAAGGTCGATGGGCGTGTGGTTCGCCTCATCCAGCGCACGCACGCTGCGGCCGAGATCGCCGAAATTGGAGCGGCCGTCGCCGGGCTGAAGTCCGTTGATAGCCGACCGCAGCGTCTCATCGTCCTCGATTGGCTGTGTCAATGCTTCGAGCTGACCGCCTAACGCCATCACCTGCGCCCTCTGTCCCGAGTGCCGTCCACTCAGCGCACGAAGCGCCTGCTGCTTGGCTTCGGCAAACCGTATTCCGCTTCGCATGCTGAGCGAACGGTCGACGACCAGCAATAGAAGGCGGTCATGTGCTTTGGAAGCCGGTCTGCGGATGAAGGGCGAGGCGAAGGCCAATGCGAGCAGCAGGACGATCAGGGCGCGGAGCGAGAAGAGCAGCAGGTACTTCAGGCGCTGGTGCTTGGTGGAGCTCTGCGTGCCGCGTTCGAAGAACATCAGCGAGCTGAAGGGAAGCGGTATGGACTTGTGGCGGCGCAGCAGATGCACGTAGACCGGCAGGCCTATGGCAAGGGCTCCAGCAAGAAACCATGGCGCAAGAAATCCCATCAGGCGGCCACCGCCTTTCTCAGCGAGAGGTATGCCTGCAATGTGGCATCCAGCGGCTGATCGGTAACCAGAAGGCGGTAGTCCATTCCCGCTGCGCGCGCCCGCGCCTCAATGGCTGCGAGATGAGCCTGCAAGCGGCGGCGGT
>JAEKKE010000470.1 GCA_019510535.1 Acidobacteriota bacterium | reverse complement strand
CACCATCGCCGAAGTCTCCGGCGTCAGCAAAGCAACGATCTACAAGCACTGGCCGAACAAAGATGCACTCTGCCTGGAAGCCCTGAGCTATCTGCTCGGGAACGATATCAGGGTTCCCGTACCGGATACCGGCGATCTGCGTGCCGACCTCATCGCACGCCTGAGCTATCAAGCCGCTCCGGACCGCGCCTATCTACGCGAGCGCATTATGCCCCATGTCCTGGCATATGCTTCCAGGAATCTGGAATTCGGCAAAGCCTGGCGGGCGCGTGCCATGTCTCCTGTCATCACCGCGCTGAAGGAATGGATACAACGCGAACAGCAGCGTGGAACGCTGGTCCAAACGATTGATGTCGAGTCGGCGATTTCTCTGCTTATGGGACCACTGCTCTATCGCAATATCTTCCACAAGCGAGAAGCCGGCAGCCAGACCCCATTCGCACCTCACTTGGAACGGCATATCGCTGAGGCGTTTCTCGCCTTGTATGCGCTGCCCAAGCGCTAGGAACGGGCCTTAGGATGCGCCCTAATATCTCGGAATAGCAGGATCAACTTCGCGCGACCATGCGTCGATTCCGCCCGCGATCGACTGCACGTTCTCGAATCCCTCACGGCGAAGCCAGGCTGTCACCGAAAGCGAACGTGCTCCATGGTGGCAAAGCACCACGATATGCGCGTCCGGGTCCAGTTCCTGGTGCGCACGAGCCTTTACTTCGCCCATCGGCATCAGGACCGCACCTTCGATGCTGGCAAGCTGTACTTCAAGCGGCTCACGCACGTCTACCAGAACAGGAGGCGCCGGCTGCTGTTTTAACCTGGCGTACTCGCTGACGGAAATCTCCCAGTCCATACCAAAAGAATACCCTGTGCGTGCATTTCCTGCGCTTCCGCCCTGCAATAGTGAACACTTTGCATCTAAACGCTCGTACACTTTTAGCTAGGATAGTTTTTTTGTGAATAAGGTTCTTATTGTTGAAGACGAGCCAAACGCTCGCACAGGTCTCGCGGAATTGGTAGCCAGCTGGGGTTACCGTACGGACGTAGCCGGGGATGGTCTGGAAGGGCTGGAGAAGATCCAGCAGTGGGGCCCTTCCATCGTCATCACCGATCTGCGTATGCCGCGCATGGATGGTCTAGAGTTACTAGATCGCATTTCAGAACTGCAAACAAAGATCGCCGTCATAATGGTGACGGCGCAGGGATCGATCGAGTCGGCGGTTGAAGCCATGCGCATCGGCGCCTATGACTTCATCCAAAAGCCGATTGATCCTGTTCGCTTGCGTACCATTCTGCAGAATGCAAGCCGCCAGGTGGGCGCGGACCTCGAGCTGGAAATCACACGCCGCCGCCTGAAAGAGACCGGCGTGCTTGGCCCGCTCATCGGTTCTTCGACCAGCATGAAAGATATCTTCGAGCTGATCGAGCGCATTGCACCCTCCAATGTCTCTGTTCTCATTACAGGCGAGAGCGGAACGGGCAAGGAGCTGGCTGCACGGGCCTTACACGACCTCAGCCCCCGCAGAACCAAACCCTTTGTGGCGGTCAACTGTGCTGCCATTCCCGAGACGCTCATCGAGAGCGAGATCTTCGGCCACGAAAAAGGCGCATTCACCGGAGCGCAGGAACGCCGTGCCGGTTGCTTTGAGCTGGCAGAGGAAGGCACGCTCCTGCTCGATGAGATCGGCGAGATGCCGGCGGCAACCCAGGCTAAGCTGCTGCGTGTCCTGGAAGACCGCAAACTCCGCCGCCTGGGCGCAAAGGCCGAGACACCGGTCGATGTCCGTGTTATCGCCGCAACCAACAAAGACCCGCAGGCTGCGGTCGGCGCCGGCGAACTGCGAGGCGATCTCTACTATCGTCTGAATGTCTGCGCGACCACCTCAGCGATGTTCCAGCGATCGCACAGGCGATGATCGAAGACATGAACCATCGTCACCACTGCACTGTCGCCGGCCTGACGGATACGCTTATGGCCCGGCTGATGCACTATCCCTGGCCCGGCAACGTCCGCGAACTCCGCAATACGATTGAACGTGCAGTGATTCTTGCGGGCAGTGGAGCTCTGGACATGAAGCATCTGCCCGCGAACTTCGGACAGCACGGCTTTATTCCTCCAAATCATACGGCATTCCAAAAGCCTGTACCGCAGGTTCCGCCGGCATTCCGGGAATCCGCCTCCGCGGCAGGAAACGATATCGTAGAACTAGAGGTCGGCACGACGGTTGATGAGGCCGAGCGCCAACTTATCCTGAAGACACTGGAGTCAACGAACAACAATAAGACCCGCGCCGCCGAGATTCTTGGTATCAGCTCAAAGACATTGCAGAACAAGCTGAAGGAATACGCCAGCGCGGGCGAAGAGGCGTAACCCTCCCCCGATCGACATGCGCCTGAAAACCAAGCTCGTTCTCGCATTTACCGCGCTTACTTTTGCCGTCGTGCTGGTGTTATGCCTTGTCTTTCTGGGCGAACTGCTGCGCCAGCGCATCTCCCAGACGGGTGACAGCAATGACGTGTTGGTACGCGAGGTTACCCTCAGCACCCGCCAGGCGCTTGTAAGCGGCCTGCGGGAGCATCCCCCTGCTGATAGCTCCGACGAGGCGTTTCAGAGCGCTGTGGCCAATGCCATTCGTGGATACCAACCGCTCGCCGATGAGATGAACGCCATTGTGCGTTACTCTCCCCCGGTACAGGACGTCACCGTCACGGGCATTCATGGCATTGTTCTCTCATCGACGGATCCGACACTGCTGGATCAGCAATTTCCTTATCGCTCGCCCTTCAGCCGCATCAGCGGAGGTGGCGTGCTGGAACAGGCACGGGCCGTATTTGGCCGTCCCCAGGTGCTGGACGTCACTCTTCCTCTGGATCGCAACGGTCAGCCGTTCCTTACGATCCACCTGGGGGTTCGTTCGACCTTTCTGCGCAGCAGCTATGCACCATGGTTGAAGGCCGCGGTTCTCTTTGCACTAGTGGCTCTTGCCGCCTGCGTCCTGATCGCTGCCCTGCTCTCCAGTCTTGCGCTTCACCCCATCGAGCGCATCAACCAGCAGCTTGAACAACTCATGCTGGCAAACTCGTCGACACCGCTGATCGAAGGTCCGCTCGATCAACCGGATGCCGTCGTCCGTGCCTCGCAGAGCATCGCCAAACTCGGAGAAAAGATTCGCACCACGGAGCAGATCTATTCTGCCTTACAGACGAATCTGAACCAGATGCTGGAGACCCTGCGCGACGGAGTCATCCTTTTCACCGCCGACCGGCGTGCCGTCATGGTCTCTGAAGCTGTTGAAGGATTTCTCGGGCGCGACCGTGACGCCATTCTGGGCAGCACCGCCGAAGACATCTTCCAGCGTGGATCGGTGCTGGGACAGGCCGTCCGCGATTGCTTCGCGATGCATACCAATCTGATTGAAGAGCCGGTCGTACTGGAAGATGGCCGTGAAGCGAAGGTCTCTCTTCAGTTCATCCACGGCGAGCAGACCGGCAGCGGGGAACGTCTGGGAGCCCTGCTCACCCTGCATGACGCTCACTCCGCCAAACAACTGGAGCAGGAGATCGAGGTCTCGCGCCGTCTGGCGGCAATCGGACGCCTTACCGCCGGTGTTGGCCACGAGGTCAAAAACCCGATCAATGCCATGGTGGTCCACCTGGAGCTGCTACGCAGCAAACTCGCGGAAGCGACCGATGCCAGCGCACAGAGGCACGTCGATATCCTTGCCCAGGAGATGCAGCGCCTGGATCGTGTGGTACAGACCCTGGCGGACTTCTCCCGTCCGATCGACCTTCGTCTCTATGACTACGATCTGCGTGAGATCGTGCGTAAGGTAGGCGCCCTCACCGCCGAGTCATTTTCGCACCAGAAGATTACCCTGGTTGAAGAGCTGCCCTCTACTCCGCTGATGGTCATGGTCGATGCGGAGATGCTGCAACAAGCTGTGCTGAACATCGTCTTAAATGGTGCACAGGCTATGCCAGCGGGCGGCACTCTGCGTATTGTGCTTGACCGTAACGATGGAGACGCGCGACTGCGTATTATGGATGAGGGAGTTGGAATTCCCACTGAACTTCTGCCGAAGGTTTTCGATCTGTACTTTACTACCAAGCCCAAAGGAAGCGGCATTGGTCTGGCCATGACGTATCGCATGTTGCAATTGCACGGTGGCTCGATCGACGTTATGTCGAATACGAACCAAAATGCGCCGGACCACGGAAGCACCTTCACGATTCTGCTTCCCCTGAGTCACGGAGTGCCAGGCGAAAGGAGCCGTGTATGACACGTCGCTATCCAGTGCTGCTTACACTTGCGGCCGCCTGCATCCTGACCCAGGGCTGCAAACACTCCCCAAAGGCGGTCCAGGCGGCCACGGCTGCCGTAGTCACGGCCCCGCCGATCCAGGTGCCTCCAGCGGCTGTCCGGGACGCAGAACGCCGCGCGGAAGTCGAAATCCCAGCACCGCCGCCACCGGCGCCACCGAAACAGGAAGAGCCGCAACACCCCGCCCGGACACAGCGCCGGCCGCAACGGCCGCAGACGCAACCCACCACCACGACACCGCCTCCCACCCAGAGCGCAAGTACAGGGACGCCTGTGCCTGATACCGCATCGGTGATTGGCGAGCTTTCTACCGGCGGCGACACCTCGTCCCAGGCCCGGCAACAGGCCGCCGAGCTCATCGCTGCAACGCAACGGCGACTTGAGGGTCTCTCAGGCTCTGTGACGGGTTCGCACAAAACCGCTGTCGATCAAATCAAGGATTTTCTCT
>JAEKKE010000189.1 GCA_019510535.1 Acidobacteriota bacterium | reverse complement strand
TCGAAGTTGCAGCCACCCACGCCAAGACCACCGGCCTTGATGACCTGGTACATCGACATGGTCATGCTCCACAGATCGTTCGGGAACTGATCGGTATCCCAGCCCAGCAGCGCATCGCCGCGGTTGATATCCAGCGAGCCCAGAATGCCGAAGGCGCCCGCGGTGGCAATCTCATGCTCGAAGGTGTGACCGGCCAGCGTGGCGTGGTTGGCTTCGAGGTTCACACGAACTTCGTTCTCCAGACCAAAGCGCTTCAGGAAGCCGTAGACTGTCGCCGTGTCGAAGTCGTACTGGTGCGAGGTAGGCTCCTTCGGCTTGGGCTCAACCAGGATCTGCCCCTTGAAGCCGATCTTGTGCTTGTAGTCGACCACCAGCGAGAGGAAGCGGCCCATCTGCTCCAGCTCCTGCTTCATGTCGGTGTTCAGCAGCGTCTCGTAGCCTTCGCGTCCGCCCCACAGAACATAGTTCGCTCCGCCGAGCTTCATGGTCGCGTCCATGCAGTGCTTCACTGTGGCAGCGCACCAGGCAAAGACCTCGGGGTCAGGATTGGTGGAAGCTCCGGCCATGAAACGCGGGTGCGAGAACAGGTTCGCCGTTCCCCACAGCAGCTTCGTCTTCGACGAGCTCATCTTCTCGCCCAGGTAGTCGACGATGGTGTGCAGGTTCTTCAGCGTGCCGGCAAGTGTCTCTTCTGCAGGGGAGATATCGGCATCGTGGAAGCAGTAGAACGGCACATCGAGCACGCGGAAGAAGTCGAACGCGGCATCGGCCTTCAGCTTCGCCAAAGCAATGGGATCACCCGCTGCTGTCCATGGACGATGAATCGTAGGCCCGCCAAAGGGATCGCTTCCCGTCATCGCGAACGAGTGCCAGTAGGCCACGGCGAAACGAAGATGCTCGCGCAGCGGCTTGCCCAGCACGACGCGGTCGGCGTCGTAATACTGATACGCCAGGGGATTGGTGCTCGCGGCACCTTCAAACTTCACCGTAGGAAAGTTGCTGAAGATAGTTTCAGACAAGTGGTTCTCCAATCTGGATCATAGGTTCGGAAACTGAGCTTTGAGTACAGCGTTGTAGCGGTCCTGCGCCGCGCGATAGGCGGCACGGTTCTCCGCCCGGGGGTAAGCTGTCTTCTCCTCATCGACGCTGACAAGGCGCTCGGAGAGCACAGCAAAGGTCACCGGAGTTTCCTGCTGGCTCTTATACGCATACATGGCCTGAATCGCCGCCCCAAGGCAGCCGGCCTCTTCTTCAATCGGTACCTGGATCACCGCGCCGGTAGCATCGGCAATCATTTGCCGCCACTCCGCCGAGCGCGAACCGCCGCCGATCACCTGAATCTTGCTGGCAGGCTGCCCCTGCAGAATGAGCTCAAGGCCATTCAGCACACCGAAGGTCACGCCCTCAATCACGCTCCGCAGCAGGTTGCCGGCGCTAAAGTTCGTGGCCGTTACCCCATGCATGCTGCCCTGTGCCGTTGGCAGATCCGGCGTGCGCTCGCCGTTCAGGAATGGCAGGAAGGTAATTCCGTCCGCACCAGGATTGGTCGAGGCCAGAATCGGATCGATATCTTCCACGCCCTTGCCCAGCACATGCAGAGTCTGCGTCACCACATTGGTCGCGTTCATGGTGCAGACCAGCGGCAGCCATCCACCCGAGGAGGAGCAGAACGGCGCAACACTCGGATCGACGCTGGCTAACGGCTTCTCCAGGAACGAATAGACCGTCGACGAGGTGCCCAGGCTCAGCGTCACAATCCCGGGACGCACATTGCCTGTTCCGATGGCGCCCATCATGTTGTCACCACCGCCGGAGGAGACAACGCACTGCGGCGATAGTCCAAGCTCTGCCGCGACCTCGGGGCGAACTATGCCGACAAGTTGGTCTACCTTTAGCAGCGGAGGCAGCGCTGCCGCAAGCTGGCCGGTGCCGCCGTCAATCTCATCCAGAATCTCGCGAATCCACTCACGTGTACGAATGTCGAAGAACGCCGTGCCGGAGGCGTCGCCATACTCGGCATACATCTGTCCCGTCAGCCAGAAGTTTAGATACTCATGCGGCAGCAGAATGTGACGGATACGGGCAAAGTTCTCAGGCTCGTTCTCTTTGATCCACAACAGCTTTGAGACCGTGTACCCGGTCATGGGCAGAATGCCGAAGCGCTCCATCGTGGCGGTCTTTCCGCCCAGCCGCTCAATCAAGGCAGCGTTCTGCGGAGCAGTCTCGGTGTCGTTCCACAGCTTCGCGGGACGGATCACCTGTTTCGCCTCGTCCAGGATCACCAGGCCGTGCTGCTGGCCGCTTACGCCCAAGGCCAGAACCTCCGCGCCATGATGGCTCACAGCCTGCGTCACGCTGGTACGCAAAGCATCCACCCACCACTGCGGCTCCTGCTCGCGAGCCCCGCTGGCACGCTCAATCAACTGATGCCTGGCATATCCGCGACCACGGACTGCGCCCGCCTCGGTGATGAGAAGTGCCTTTGTACCCTGGGTCCCGCAATCAATTCCCAAGTACATAAATCAGAGCTCCCATCTAGTTAAAGTTCTAAAGAAAGGAGGCTGTGAAGGGGCCGCAATTTCTTTATTTTCCGTCCAAAAATATATCAACATGTTCTTTCGATGGTCAATGAAAACCGTTTTTCAAAATCAGGACCTTCGGGATGCGTCGTGCGTCGAACGGTGGTACGAGGCATGGCGCTGCATCAGCATTGCGGCGCTGCCGCTCAGGCGGGCTAACTCTGCATCACCAGTGGCGCGCAATAACGGTGGGGGGCCAGCCAGCATGGATGCCGCCAACTCCTGCGCGACAACGGGCCCGAAACGATCCCACGAGGCGGTGATATCGCCCACAACCAGAATGAGCTCCGGAGAGATAGTGGCCGTAATCAGCCGCAGCCCCCGGCCAAGGGCGCGGGCCTGCTCGGTAAGCGCTTCGATGGCGCTCTCATCGCCCTCTTCGCTGAGTTGCAGCAGCTCATAGATGTCCTTCACCTTGCGGCGGCTGGCGTCGTTGAAGCTCCGGATAGCTGCGCGCGACGAAGCCAACATCTCCCAGCAGCCCTTCTGTCCGCACTGGCACAAAGGCCCATTGGGGTCGATCGAGACGTGGCCGAACTCACCGGCCATACCGTTGTATCCCGAGTGCATGTGCCCACCGGCAAGAATCGCCGCACCGACACCTTCAGCCACGGCAACCAGCACGACATCCCTGGCGCCCTGCAGCCGGCCGAACCAAAGCTCTGAGATCAGGCAGACATTGGCATCGTTGTCGATCTCCACCTGCAGACCGGAGACATCTTCCAGCGCCTTCTTCAGATCGAACTCGTGCCAGTGCATATTCGGCGCCAGCAATACACGCTGCGTCGCCGGCTGCACGCGGCCCGGCAGACTGACTCCGATTCCCTCGAACGATTTAGTCGAGTGCTCATCGCGCAATGCCCGCATCCGCTTACCGATCTGGGCTACTGTCTTCTTCAGATCCGACGAGGTGGTGATGGTCTCTCGTGACAGGAAGCGTCCGCTCAGATCTGCCACCGCAAGAATGGCGCGGTCCGGACGCAGATCAAGCGCCAGCGTCACCTTGTCGCTGTTGACCGAAAGCATGGTGGAGGGCCGTCCGCGCGCGGGCTTGATGACCGCGCCTTCCTTCACCCAGTTCTCCTGGATCAACTGCTCGACAATCGCCGAAACCGTGCTTGGGCGCAGGCCGGAGAGACGCGATAGATCGGCGCGCGCCAGCGGCTGCTTGAAACGAATCAGTTCGAGGATGATGTCGCGATTGATATCGCGAGCCATCTCGCTGGAGGCAGGTTGGAACGACGCCAGATCGATCTGGCGCACCCCATGGGTCTGCCGTGCATTCGGTTTTCTGGACTTCGGAGAACTCATCGTACCGATCAGTTGGTTCCACCATGGTACGACAGCAAGTCACATCACCGTAACTACTTAAGCGACGTCCAGGAAGATTGGTCCGCTGAGGAGCTCAATGCCGCCTCAATAAACTTCAGTCCATTCACACCATCCTGGCAGGTCGGCAGCAGCAACGATGCCGGCGCAGGATCACGCTCTTCCAGCCGGGCCGTAATACGCTCCGCCAGGTCAGCATAAAGCTGCGCAAAGGCCTCGAAGTATCCCTCGGGATGGCCCGCGGGCAAACGCGCCGCCGCGGCATTCAACGCTCCGCCACCCCGGCTCAGAATCTGCGTCGGCTGGTTCAGCGGTGTATAGCGCGCATAATTCGGGTTCTCCTGGTTCCACTCCAGCGAACCGGCTTCACCGTAGATACGCAGATTCAGGTTGTTCTCATTGCCAATGGCAATCTGCGACGACCAAAGGCTGGCCTTGGCGCCGCCATCGTAACGGATCATCGCCTGGACGTTGTCATCCAGCCGGCGCCCTTCGACAAAAGTAGTCAGGTCGGCGGAGATCGATGCCGGCTCCAGGCCGCTGACAAAGTAGGCGAGGTGATAGGCATGCGTTCCGATGTCGCCCAAGCAGCCGGCAGGTCCGCTGCGCTTGGGATCGGTGCGCCACTCCGCCTGCTTGTTCGCTCCCGAGCTCTCCAATGGAGTCGCCAGCCAGCCCTGCACGTACTCCACATTGATCATGCGGACCTTGCCGAGTATGCCGCTCTCCACGATGCTGCGCATCTGCCGCACGATCGGGTAGCCGGAGTACGTATGCGTCAAGGCGAAGATCAGGCCGGAACGCTCAACCTCTTCGGCCAGCTTGACCGCGTCATCCAGCGTGGTCGTCATGGGCTTATCGCACATGACGTGGATACCAGCATCGAGGAATGCTTTGGCGATGGCATAGTGCGTGTCGTTCGGCGTCACGATCGCGACGACATCAATGCCGTCCTCACGCTTCGACTCCACCTCCGCCATCTCGGCAAAACTGCCGTAGGCACGCGGAATTCCCAACTCTGCCGCAAAGGTCTTCGACTTCTCCGCATTGGAAGAGAGCGCAGCCGCTACGAGCTCATACTTGCCATCAAAGCGTGCCGCAATGCGATGCACTTCTCCGATGAAGGCCCCCGGGCCTCCACCTACCATGCCCAGGCGCAGCTTCCGTCCGAGCTTTTTGCTCATGCGTCCTTCCTTCCAATGCCAAGCAGGTTATCGAGCATCTTCTGATCGGTCGCGGCTCCCGCGAAGTCATCGAACGCCTTTTCCACCGCCTGAATGATGCAGCTCTGGATGAACGGCGCGCCTTCGCGGGCGCCCTGTGCGGAGCTCTTGATGCAGCACTCCCACTCCATCACCGCCCAACCGTCAAAGCCGTATTGCGTCAGCTTTGAGAAGATCGCCTTGAAGTCGACCTGTCCATCGCCCAACGACCGGAAGCGGCCTGCACGGTTCGCCCATGATTGGAAACCGCCATAGACGCCCTGCCGTCCCGTCGGCCGGAACTCGGCGTCCTTGACGTGAAACATCTTGATACGGTCGTGGTACAGGTCGATGTACTCCAGGTAATCGAGCCCCTGCAGGATGAAGTGGCTGGGATCATAAAGCAGGTTGCAACGCTTATGGCCCTTCACCAGGTCCAGGAACATTTCGAACGATGAACCGTCGTGCAGGTCTTCGCCGGGATGGATCTCGTAGCAGAGATCAACGCCCTGCTCCTCGAAGAAATCCAGCAAGGGCAACCAGCGCTTTGCGAGTTCTCCGAAAGCAGTCTCCACCAGACCGGCAGGACGCTGCGGCCAGGGATAAAGATACGGCCAAGCCAGAGCTCCTGAGAAGGTGGCATGACGATCGAGTCCCAGGTTCCGTGAGGCCTTCGCCGCGAAACGAAGCTGCTCGATCGCCCACTCGGTACGCGCGGCAGGCTTGCCATGTACCGCTGCCGGAGCGAAGCTGTCGAACAACGCATCGTATGCCGGATGCACTGCAACGAGCTGCCCCTGCAGATGCGTAGAGAGCTCCGTTATCGCCAGACCATGCGATGCCGCGATCCCGCGTATCTCATCGCAATAGGCGGTACTTTCCGCGGCGCGCTTCGGGTCGAACAGGCGGCCATCCCAGGTAGGAATCTGCACACCTTTGAAGCCGATCCCTGCGGCCCATTTACAGATCTCGTTCAGTGAGTTGAATGGCGGTTCATCGCCGGCAAACTGCGCAAGAAAGATTCCAGGTCCCTTGATCGTCTTCATGATTTGCGATGTTCTCTCCCGACCATCTTACTTCTGTGGCGTGGGTTGTGGAGCCGGGCGCATCGGCGGCGGGCCATCCATCGGGTTCAATCCCTTGCTGTAGTGCGGATCCTTCACAGCCAGATCCGTGCGAAAGCTCACTGAATTTGCCGTCGGGAAGGAGGAAGGCACAGCCTGCGTGACCTTGCCGGTCGCCACCCACTCGACTCCGCGCTGGAAGGTCACCACATAGTCCT
Source organism: Acidobacteriota bacterium (assembly GCA_019510535.1). Classification (GTDB taxonomy): domain Bacteria; phylum Acidobacteriota; class Terriglobia; order Terriglobales; family Acidobacteriaceae; genus Terriglobus. Next base: position 4,743 of record JAEKKE010000189.1, on the reverse strand, counting down.
CAGAGCTGATAGCCATCACATCGTGTCCCAGCGTTGAGTGGAAGATACGTCCCTTACCGAACTGCGAGACCATCAGCATCGGCTCGTCAAAACCAGTGCCGTGGTTCTCGGGGTCAGAGTAGGCTGTGGCCAACACGGTCATCTTGCCAGGGCCACGCAGGTTGGCATACATCTCATCGCCCTGGTGCATCCACTGCTTCGGTAGTCCCTTGGTAATGGGATGGTTGGCATCGCGCAACGTGAGCTGGAACGGGAGCCGCAAGCCGTGAGAACCTGCCCGGCCCGGCTTATCATCGGCAACCAGCTTGCCATCTTTATAAACCCAGTGCGGACCAGCCTTCTCGGTACGTCCACGCCATCCGCCGATACCGGTCATCTCATTGAAAGCCACCCAGTCGGGAAAGGCATTGTCGGCAGCATGGATCGTTACCAGACCGCCGCCATTCTTCATGTACTGCTCGAAGGAAGTCTTTACATCGCTCGACCAGCGCTCATCCGGAGCGTCATAGTTCAGAACCACCGCCTGGTACTTCGACCACGCGGGATGGAACTGAGAGAAGTCGCCGTCCTTCTGAATGGTCAACACCTCTACGTCGAAGAGGCCTGTCTCCTCCAGCTCCTGCTTCAGGACCGGCGTCTCCGCCGCCCAGTTGTGATACGGAGCCGCGCTCTCACCATCGAGGATCAGAACGTGAATCTTCGACGCGGCCATCGCCGCCGGTGTCAGCGAGCCGAAGCCAACCGCGAGTGCAAGAAACCATTGCTTCATAGCTGCCTCTTCTTACTTCGTTGTTGCTGCAGTTGGAGTCCGTTTCGCCGCGGGTGCCGCCGGAGCCTCTGGCAGGCGCCAGGCAAACATCACATTGCCGCCACTGGTCAGGATGTACTGATGCCCGTCCAGTTCGTAACTGATAGGCGACGATGCAATCTGCCCGCCGGCGCCGGCGTGCCATAGCGTCTTGCCTGTTGCTGTATCCAGCGCCAGGAAGTTGCCGGTTGAGTCGCCCGTAAAGGTCAGCCCACCTTCTGTGGTCAGAACGCCGGAGCCCGCACGCTGGCCAAGCTCATGCGACCAACGAATCTTGCCGGTCTTGTAGTCGATCGCGTCCAGAACACCCTTGCTCCACAGGCCGTAGTCCGCGCCGGCCCAGCCGTATGCGCCGTCGGCGGGCTTATTGAAGTAGAGGCTGTAGCTCGGCGAAGCGCTCACGATAAACAAGCCCGTCTTCGGATCAAAGCTTGGCGAGCGGTAGTTCGTCATGCCGCCCTCATCCGGGGCGATCAGGCGGCCATCCGGCGCGGGCTCCTTGTCGGGATTCGGAATCGGCCGGCCGTCCTTATCTACCCCCTTCGTCCAGTTCACCGGACCGAAGGTCGTAGTCAGCAGGTTCTTGCCATTCGTCCGATCGATTACGAAGAAGTAGCCATTACGCGAAGCCTGCATCAGCATCTTGCGCGGCTTACCTTCAAAGACACCGTCGGCCAGTACTGGAATCTCTACCGCATCCCAGTCGTGGGTATCGTGTGGCGAAGGCTGGAAGTGCCACACCAGCTTGCCGGTCTCGGGATCAAGCGCCAAGATGGTGCAGGTATAAAGGTTGTCGCCCGGCCGCACTTTGCCGTTCAACACTGGCGAAGGATTGCCCGTACCGAAATAGATCAGGTTCAGATCTGGATCGTAAGTGCCGGTCATCCACATGTTGCCGCTATAGGCGACCCGTGGGGTGTCCACAGTCGGTGTGGAATAAAACGTCCACTGCGTCTTTCCGGTATCCGGATCGACCGCGCGCAGGAAGCCCTGCAGATTATCGAAGTCGCCCGAAGCTCCCACCAGGACGTGATTGCCAACGATGAGCGGAGACATCGTTGCCCACTGCCCCTTCTTCGAGTCAGCGACCTCCACATCCCACAGCACATTGCCGGTCTTCGCATCCAGAGCCTGCAGATGCGCGTCCGAGGTCATATAGTAGAGCTTGTCTTTCAGAATGCTGACACCACGCTGACCGATGTGGAACGCTTTGGTCTGCGGTGCAGCGTAGTGCCACAACTGGTGACCGGAACGCGCATCGATAGCCCACACGTGATCCGGCAGGGTGAAGTACAGAATGCCGTCCGCCAGGATCGGCGTCGCCTTCAGAACGCCGTTCTGTTGTGTCTGAAAGGCCCATCCCAATGACAGCCCGCTGACGTTGCGCGTATTGATCTCCGTCAGCGCGCTGTGGCGGCGACCGGAGTAGTCGCCGTGATATCCCAGCCAGCTATCACGTGGAGGATTCTTCAGCATCGCACTATCAACGTTCTGCGCATTCAAACCTGTAGTGGCAGTCGCGGCAGCAGCCAGCGTCAGCACCCGTGCACTCTTTTTCCAATTCATCCGGACCTGCTTCAACGTGCGCTCTCTTTCCTTACTTAAGGGTTTGGATATACGCGAGAACATTGTGAATGTCGTCATCGGTGTACTTGCTCATGGCGGTGACGTGAGCCTCAACCGGCTTATCGAGCTTTGCAGTGATCGCGGTCATCGGCCACGAGTGATAGATACCGGAGCTATCGCGAATACCGAGCGTGAATTCGTCTTCATACTCGACAGTGCCGGCAAAGGTCTGGCCGGACTTGGTCTTCACCGTGGCCTTCGTCTTCGCGTCGCGGGGATACAGCATCTGCATCTCGAGCCTGAGACCACTGAACTTCGAGGCAATCCCAGCCAAGTCGCCCGTTGCGGAGTGGCACTGCGTGCATCCGCCTGGTCCTTCGAAATATTTCTTGCCCGCTTCGGCATTGCCGGTGTGCAGGTCGCTCTCGTCGACGCCACGGCGATTGCCGGACTGCGACATGGAGGCATCCTGCTGGGTGTGAATAAACGCTACGAGGTTCAGGATTTCCGTATCCGACAGGCTGAAGCGCGGCATCCCCTTATCCAGACGGCCATTGCGGATGACTGCACCGATCGCCTCGCCGTTCTTATCACCGGTCACCAGCTTCGAGCGTGTCAGGTCCGGCCCGGTCTCGCCACCGCCGGCGTCTTTGCCATGGCAGAAGGCGCAGTTCTGGATGAAGAGCGCCCCGCCGTTTTCCGCCTGCAGCGGCGTGAACTTGGCATGCTCCGGCAGAGGACCTTGTGACCCCACCGTCCAACTGGGTCTCTGAGCAGGAGTGGGTCTTTGACCAGGAGTCTGTGGGGCCTGAGCTGTCATCCGGCTTAAGGTAAACAGCATCACTGGCGCCGCCACAGCAGCAGCCAGCAGGATGTTTCGGGAACGGAGCCTCATCGAACCTTCGCTTCTTGCGCCGCGCAAACTCCATTAGAAGCATGGCGCAGCCGTAATAGAAATGGATTTATTTTCCGCCTCGAATATAAGAGGCGCGAAAATCGCGTGTCAAGCGGGGTTGTGCCGGGAAAATGAGGCCCCGGCATAAAACCGGGGCCCGTTGGAGGTTAGAAATGAACGCGGAGAACGAATTCCATGGTCCGAGGGTCGGTCGCGCCGGTGGAACTGGTGACCTGACCGAAGGTCGAGGCACCCAGCGTGTTGGCGATCGTGAACATGGACATGTGATTTGGCACGTTGAACATCTCAGCACGGAACTCTGCGCCAATCTGCTCGTGGATCGGAATGTTCTTCTGCACCGCAGCATCCCAATTGTTGAATAGCGGTCCCTTGATGGCGTCGTAGCCCAGGTTGCCGTAGGTTCCGGGCGCCGGGGTGGCAAACGCAGCAGGGTTCAGATACTGCTTGCCATTCTTGGCGTACGGATTACCAACCAGATTCGGACGCTGGGCAACGTTACATAGCTGGCAACGAAAATCTTCGGTTGGTTGTAGCTTGCCGGACCGTAATCGGCGGCAAGGTTGAGGCTGTCCTGCGGCTGGTAGTCGAAGGCCGAGCCCATCGTCAGAGCCTTAGACCAGGTATAGGAGATAGTTACAAGTCCACCCTGTTTGAAACGGGTCTGCATGCGGAACTGCAGCGAGTTGTAGTTCGCATGAGCGCCGTTGGTGTACTGGTAGATCTCACCATACCCACGGTATGGACGAAGAGCATTACGCTGCACACCAGGATTGGCCTGCTCTGTACCGGCAGCAGCTTGATTCAGGTTTTTGCGATAGGTTAGGTTGGCGGCACGCGAACCGACGTAGTTCAGTTCCAGAGACGTGTTGTCGAACAATTTGTGCTGGATACCCACGCTGTAGTTGTGAATCCGCGGCGGAGACAGACTCATATCCGCCGAGTTGGTGATGTTGGTCGGCGTTGCTGATGTTCCAATGCTGCCAAGGCTATCGGCGTTACCGGCGCTGGCAAGCGAAGCGACTGCGACGAACGGCAACTGCGAAGCCGCACCATAGATGTAGTTGCCTTCGACGCGCTCGTACGACATGCCATAGCCGCCATGGAGTACCGTCTCCTGCTTACCGCTCAGGTCGTAGGCGAAACCTACACGAGGCGCGAAGGTGTTGTACTTCGTCTCGACAATGCCGCCTGGCTTGTTGCGGAACAGCGCCTGCACCGCCGGGTTGTTGTATACCGATGGCGCTACCACCTGCTTCGCCTTGTCGGAGAAGCCGGTGCCAGGCAGTACGAGACCGTTGTACGGAGAAGGATTGGAGGCAATGCTTCCATTCGAGCCAATCGTTGCTGCCTTTGTCTGATCGAACAGGGTCGGATCAAAGAAAGCGGTGTTGTTAGGCCAGCTGGAGATCGGAGGCATCAGCTGCCAACGAAGTCCTAAGTTCACCGTCAAACG
>JAEKKE010000188.1 GCA_019510535.1 Acidobacteriota bacterium | reverse complement strand
ACTTGAAAAGCAGATTCCTTCGGGATGACAAACAAAAATTCTCTCACCGAATTGATTCGCGAATATCCCACCCATCGCGTTATCACCCCAACGAACAAGTTCGTCGGGGACCCCGATATGCGATGGATGGGGCACCCGGTGTATGGGTGCCCGTATCAGCTCTCGCAACCAGCAACTAGATCCCCAGGCACCGGAAGGCAAATCCCATAACAATCGCACCGAGAATCGGTCCGGCGATCGGCACCCAGGCGTAGGACCAGTCAGAGCCACCCTTGCCTGCGACTGGTAAAAGCTGATGCATCAGGCGCGGCCCGAAGTCGCGAGCGGGATTGATGGCATACCCTGTCACTCCGCCGAGCGAGAGTCCAATAGCCCAAACCAGAATCGCGACCAGGTACGGGGCCAGGCCCGGAGCGGGACCGGAGACGGCAAGGAGCTTCGAGCCGATGCACTCAATCACCAGCAGCAGCACGCTGGTCGCAATCATCTCCTGCATCATGTTCAGCCACGGCTTACGTACCGAAGGAGAGGTGCAGAAGACCGCCCGCTTCAATCCCTGGTCTTCCGTCATCGCCCAGTGCGGCAGCCAGAAGAACCAGTTCAATGCTGCGCCCGTCATCGCGCCCAGTATCTGCGCCAGCACAAAGGCCGGCACGGTGCTCCATTGACCGGTATGCATAGCAACGGCAACGGTCACCGCAGGGTTCAGATGCGCTCCCGGAGAGCCGCATGCAATCGCCGTGATCACGCCGCAGAAGACGGCGAAACCCCATGCCGCAGTAATGGAGATCCAGCCTGCGTTCTCGCTTTTCGTGCCCTTCAGCACTACACCGGCGACGACGCCTTCGCCCATCAGGATCAGAACTGCAGTACCAATAAACTCACCGAAAAACGGAGAAAGCATCAACCCTCCACCCATGCGAAGGTCCGTGTCACCGCCTTCTTCCAGGTCTTAAAGAGATCTTCGCGCTCGGCTGCATCCATCTGCGATTTCCACGTACGATCTGCTTCCCAGTTCTGGATCAACTCGTCCGTGCCACTGAAGTATCCGGAGGCGAGCCCGCCTGCATAGGCCGCGCCCAACGCCGTCGTCTCGCGCATTGCGGGACGGATCACGGCCTTATCGAGGATGTCGGCCTGGAACTGCATCAGTAGCTCGTTGGCTACCATACCGCCATCGGTGCGGAGCTGCGTGAGCTGAATCCCCGAGTCCTGCTCCATTGCCTCAACAACCTCTCGCGTCTGGAAGGCAGTAGCTTCCAGCACAGCGCGAGCGAGGTGTCCCTTATTGGCGAAGCGTGTGAGACCGGCGATCACACCGCGAGCATCGTCTTTCCAGTACGGCGCATACAAGCCGCTGAACGCCGGTACAAAATAGACACCGCCGTTGTCATTCACTGTCTGCGCCAGCGGTTCGATCTGGTCGCTGCTGGAGATGATGCCGAGATTGTCGCGCAGCCACTGCACCAGCGCTCCTGCAATCGCGATAGAGCCTTCCAACGCATACACCGGCGGTTTATCGCCGAACTTATACGCCAGTGTCGTCAACAGGCCATGAGTCGAGGGCTTGCGCTCTTCGCCGGTATTCATCAGCAGGAAGCAGCCAGTACCGTAAGTGTTCTTCACCTCGCCGGGAGAGAAGCAGGTCTGACCCACCAGGGCCGCATGCTGATCACCCAGGATGCCGCAGATGCCTACTCCTTCAAGACTGGTGCGATGAAGATCGCCGAAGTGTTCACTCGATGACTTGATCTGCGGAAGCATCTGCTTCGGGATATCGAGAGCGGCAAGAATGCTCTCATCCCAATTCAACGTGGCAAGGTTCATCAACTGCGTGCGGCTGGCGTTGGTGACATCGGTCGCGTGAACGCCACCGTGGGTGCCTCCCGTTAAGTTCCAGAGGAGATAGCTGTCGATCGTGCCGAAGAGCAGGTTGCCCTCTTCGGCCTCCTCGCGGGCGCCCTTCACGTTGTCGAGAATCCACTTCAGCTTGAGGCCGGAGAAGTAGGTAGTCAGCGGCAGACCAGTCTGGCCGCGGAAGCGATCCTTGCCTCCCTCCGCCGACAGACGCGTAACCATGTCGGCAACACGCGTATCCTGCCAGACGATGGCGTTGTAGACCGGAAGGCCGGTATTGCGGTTCCAGACGACGGTCGTCTCCCGCTGATTGGTGATGCCGATGGAGGAGAAGTCCTTCGGCCGAAGACCGCGGGCATCGACCGCCTCGTCGACGACTTCAAGCGTGCGGCGCCAGATCTCGAGCGGGTCGTGTTCGACCCATCCTGGCCGCGGATAGATCTGTTCGTGTTCCTTCTGTGCCACGGAGACGATGCGTCCCCGGCGGTCAAAGACCATGAATCGTGTGCTGGTGGTGCCCTGATCCAGGGCTCCGATATATCCGGCAGGCTGCAAAACTGTTCTCCCCAAGAGCCGTCTCTTTGTATCGTGTTCGACTATCAGGAAGCAACATGTGATTACGATGGGAAGCGTCGGGCAGAATTTTGTTTGTCATTTCGTAGCGACCGGGAGGGAGCGGAGAAATCTGCTTCTCTCCCCATGCCTCCATACCTGCACAACAAGCAGATTTCTCCGGTCACTACAAAATGACAAAAAATGTGCCTGGCTAAAAACCTAGTGAGCCACCAGGCGGCTGTGCGCAATCGCATCCAGGAAGGGGCGCGCCTGCTTCATCGCCGCCTCCACCGTGATGCCGTACTTCTCGCGCAACGCATCGACTTTGCCATGCTCAATGAACTCATCGGGCCAGCCGATACGAACGACCGGCACCTGCAGTTCCAGCGAATTCAGAGCCTCCAGTACGGCCGATCCAAAACCACCGGCGAGGACGTGATCTTCGAAGGTGACGATCAGGCCGCACTGACGGGCATAAGCGGCGATGCACTCACGATCGACAGGCTTGGCAAAGCGCGGATTGATCACCGCAGCCGAGAGTCCTTCGGCAGCAAGATGGTCACTCATCGTCACGGCCAGAGGAAGCAATGCGCCCAGGCCGAAGATGGCTACATCATGTCCATCGCGAATCACTTCAGCCTTGCCGATCTCCAGCGCAACCGGCTTCTCCTTCACCGCAACACCCGGTCCGACGCCACGCGGATATCGAATCGCCGACGGCCCCTCATAAAGCATCGCGGTGTACATCATGTCCGCCAGCTCATCCTCATCCTTCGGCACCATGTGCACAATGTTTGGAACACCGCGCAGATAGCTGATGTCAAACAGACCGTGATGTGTCGGGCCGTCATCGCCCGAGAGTCCACCGCGATCCATGCAGAAGACCACCGGCAGATTCTGCAGGCAGACATCGTGCACGATGGGATCGAAGGCGCGCTGCAGGAAGGTGGAGTAGATGGCGCAGAAGGGCTTATAGCCCTTGGTAGCCATACCGGCAGCGAAGATCACAGCATGTTCTTCCGCGATACCGACATCGAAGTAACGCTTCGGATGATGCGGGCGGAAGAGATCGAGCGCGGTTCCATTCGGCATCGCCGCGGTAATCGCAACGACCTTGTCATTCATATCTGCAAGCTTGGTCAGCGACTCGGCAAAGATCTCAGAATAAGTCTTCTGCCCCGTCGGCTTGGTCTCGCCGGTCTCAGGATCGTACGGCCCCAGGCCGTGGAATTTCTTCTGCTTCTCGAGTGCAGGCTGGAAGCCGCGGCCCTTCTGCGTAATCGCATGCAGCAGTACGGGCTTGTTCTGCTGCTTAAGGAACTTGAAGGTCTCAATCAACAGTGTCAGATCGTGGCCATCGATTGGGCCAAAGTAATTGAGCCCGAACTCTTCAAAGAGCATGCCCGGACCGATAAGACCTTTCGCCGCACCCTCGGCCTTCTGTGCCACATGCTTTGCCGCTTTACCGCCGATGCGCTCAATCAGATCGACGGCACGATCGTGCCATGTGACGAAGGTCGGGTTGGTGACAATCTTGTGGAAATAGGAGGCAATCGCGCCCACATTGCGATCGATCGACCAGGCGTTATCGTTCAGCACCACGATCAGCCGCTTGGTGGATGAGGCGATATTGTTCAGGGCCTCCATGGTGATGCCGTTGGTGAAGGCGGCATCGCCGGCCAGAGCGATGATGTGCTCATCGCCACCATTCATATCGCGGGCCACAGCCATGCCGAGCGCGGCCGAAAGCGCCGTGCCTGCGTGCCCTGCGCCGAAGCTGTCATGCTCGCTCTCCGTGCGCAACATGAAACCGTTCAGGCCGTCCGGCTGGCGGATGGTTTCGAAGCGGTCGGCGCGGCCGGTCAATAACTTATGGACATAGGCCTGGTGCGATACATCGAAGACAAAGCTGTCGCGTGGCGTGTCAAAGACATAGTGCATGGCGATGGTGAGTTCCACCACACCAAGATTCGGACCGATATGACCGCCGGTCCTCGAAACACCAACGATAAGCCGTTCGCGGATCTCCTCTGCCAGAAGAGAGAGTTCGGGGATAGAAAGTTTTTTGACGTCCGCAGGCGAATGTATCTGTTGAAGCAGGCTCATTATTCTGGTTCGACGGCACCAGGCCGCCGGGGTTACTCTTCAGTATACGCTGGTAGTTCCCCCTCCCAGCGTGCAATTACGGCACACGCCAGGCAGTTCCCTATAACATTCAGGGAAGTGCGGCCCATATCCATCACCGCATCTACCCCGAGCAGCACCAGCATCGGCTCCAGAGGCAGATTGAACGTGGTGGCAGTTGCCATCAACACCACCAGGACGGCACGCGGCACACCGGCTATACCTTTGCTGGTGAGAACCAGCATTGCCAGCATCATCGCCTGTTCGCCCCAGCCCATGTGGATATTCGCCGACTGGGCCACAAACAACGAAGCCATCGCCAGGTAGAGAGCAGATCCATCAAGGTTGAAGCTGTATCCCGCTGGAATCACAAACGCAACCACACGGCGAGGAATGCCGAACTGCTCCATGTTTTCCATGGCGGTCGGCAAGGCCGCCTCCGAAGTTGCGGTCGCAAAAGCGATGGTCGCAGGTTCTGCAACAAACTCCACAAACCGGCGCAAGGGAATCTTTGCCCACAAGGCAATCGGCACCAGGATGAACAAAATAAACGCCACCAGCGAGAGGTATAGCGTAAGCAGCAGCTTGCCCAGCGGCAGAAGAACACTGGCTCCCATATGTCCGACCGTGTATGCCATCGCGGCGCCCACAGCCACCGGGGCCAGATACATCACGATCCCAGTGAAGCGGAACATCACTTCAGCAAACGACTCCATGAGGCGGACCAACGGCGTACGTTTTTCCTCAGGCAGCAGCGCCAGGGCAATCCCGAAGATCGTGGCAAAGACTGCAACCTGTAGGATCTGACCCTCGGCAATCGATTTGGCGATGTTCTCCGGAAAGACGTGCACCAGGAAGTCCTGCCAGTGCATCGGAGCCGCCGGCGGCAACGTTCCGCTGGCAGCGGGCAGCGTCAATCCCACGCCGGCTTTGCTGATATTGATCGCAGCCATCCCGATGGCGAGTGCAAAGGTCGTTACCACCTCGAAGTAGATCAGCGCCTTCACACCCATGCGACCCACCTGCTTCAACTCGCCATGACCGGCGATACCGTTGATGAGGGAGGCAAGAATCAGGGGCGCGACGATCGTCTTAATGAGACGTAAAAAAATATCTGAAAGAAACTTCAGGTTCGACGAAAAAACCGGAGCATCATGGCCCAGCTCGCCGCCGGCGAGCATCGCGAAAAAGATCCATGGCGTCAGTGAACGGCTTTTCCAGGCGAAGATGGCGAAAAGGCCGAGTCCGAGCAGACGGCACGCCTCTTCCAGCGTTAAAAGAGAAGAAGAGACAGTTGCAAGGCTGGCCGCCGCCGCGGCAGCAAAAAGAGTCACACCGCCCACGGCCAGTGCTTGTTGCGTTTTTGGAAGAGCCATCGTGCGGAGCATATCATCTGTCTCGAAGAGAGGTTTCTGGAGATGCGTCGATCATTCCTTCTGCTTTGGGTGGCCGTGACCGCCGTGGCGACCCACGCTGCCACCGCGCAACTAGGCTTCGGGCAGAGCAATCAGCCGAACCAGCAGGCGCAAAGCCCCTTGACAGTGCCCACCCTGTCACCAGGAGTGGTCTTCCTGATGGAGCTGGAAGGCCGCTTCAATCAGGCCGTCGAGAAGGGCGGCGGCAAAGCCTTCGCGAGCTGGTTCGCCGATGATGCCGTGGTATTGAACAACGGACGTGCCGCGACCTTCGGCAAGCTTGCGATTGGCGAGCAGGCAAAGTGGGACCCCAAGGACTATCAATTGACTTGGCAGCCGCAGGGCGCACAGATGGGTCCGAGCGGCGATATGGGCTTCACCTGGGGACATTACGAAGGGCACTCCAAAGATACGAACGGTCAGCCGCTCGTTGTGGAAGGCCGCTACATCACCATCTGGAAAAAGATCAACGGCGAATGGAAGGTCGCGATGGATGCAAGCGCAAACGATGCGCCACTCGCCGGCGAGTGCTGCGCGTTGCCCAAGCCTGGCAATGCAAAATAGTTTTGTGGGGCGTGTCGATACGGCCTAGAGCATTTTTCCTGTTGCTGGGTAGTCCGGGAGGAGGGTGCAGCGGCGTTTTCATTGAGGAAAACGCCCATAGATGCACAAGCCCTGCACTACACCTACAGGAAAAATGCTCTATCGCAGATTGCTGCTGGGGCGGCTGGGTAGCGTGAAATAGAACGTCGATCCCCGTCCCATCTCGCTCTCCACCCAGATCTCACCGCCATGCTGTTGCACGATGGATTTGCAGATGGCCAACCCCAGGCCGGTTCCTCCCTTGGCCCGGGAGTCTGAAGCGTCCACCTGCTGAAAACGTTCGAAGATCAACTCCAGTTTGTCCGCCGGAATACCGCGCCCCTGATCGTGAACAGCGACACAGACCTCACCGTCCCCGTCATATCTGGCCGCAAGAAATATCTCGCTTCCCGCAGGCGAGAACTTGATGGCATTGGAGATCAGGTTCGTCAGCATCTGCAGAATGCGATCCGAATCAGCCCATGCAAAGATGCCCTCGCCCTGAAAGCGGAATCCTATCCCTGCCTTTGCGGCCGACGTCTGCTGCAAGTCAGCGGCACGATGGCACAGCTCGTCGACTGACACGTTGGACTGATGCAGTTCTGCTTTGCCACTGCCAATACGTTCCAGTTCCAGAATGTCATTGACGAGATTGATCAGCCGGTCTGTGTTGCCAACAGCAATATCCAACATCTGCTGTCCCTTTTCCGGGCGCGACTGCAGCACTCCGCTGGCGACCATCCCCAACGCCGCTCGCAGTGAAGTAAGCGGCGTACGTAACTCGTGCGAGACGGTCGAGACAAACTCATCCTTCATCCGGTCGAGCTCGCGCCGCGCCGTGGTATCAGTGAACGCAACCACGACACCCACCGCCTCTCCTTCATCCAGCAACGGCGTTGCAACGTAATCCACGGGAACATGCGTGCCATCTTTCCGCCAGAAGATCTCGTCACTGACGCGAACCGGCTCAGAGAGATGAACCGCCTCTTGGATCTTCGATCCCTCTGCCGGTTCAGGCGATCCATCCGTACGCGTATGGTGGATGGTTTCGTGTAGATTCCGTCCAAGCAAATCCTGCGGTTTATAGCCAAGAATCTGTGCTCCGGCCGGGTTGACTACTGTAATGGTGCCTGCCAGATCAATACCCAGAATGCCATCGCCAACGCTGGCCAGGATCGAGTCGCTCTGACGGCGCAGCGCGCGCAGACGCTCTTCCGCGCGCATCTTCTCCGTAACATCCACGCCGAACCCCAGGACATAAGGGGGCCGGCCTTCTACCTCAATCAGCCGATTACGGTAAGCCAAAACACGTATCTCGTCATTTCGCTGGCATAGGCGCAACTCTCCCTGAGCCTCGCCGGTCGCGCAAACCGTGTCCAGGTAAGCTTCTACGGCATCCACCTCATCGTCCGGAACAAAGTCCGCCAGAGGCTTGCCTACCATCTCATCGATGCTGTATCCGAGGCTCTCCGCGCCATAACGGTTCAGACTGATCAGCGTTCCGTCTTCGGCGTGAGTAAACACCATACCGAGCGAACCCTCAATCAACTGACGGTATCTTGCTTCACTCTCGCGCAGTGTCGCTTCGGCTTCACGTTGCAGTGTGACATCGATGCCGGTCGCGATGATAAAAGCGACTTCATTCTGCTCATCGAGCAGGGCCGTCGCGCTCCAGGCGATATGCCGCAAGCTTCCATCGCGCGTCCGCCAGAAGTTCTCGAAGGTCGCCGGAAAGTTGCCGCGGGCGATGCTCTCGAAGGTCGCAATCGAGTCCTCAATATCTTCCTCAGGAATCAGCTTCTCCCAGAGATGCTGGCCTATAAGGTCCGAGACCTGGTATCCGGAGATAACCTCGCAGGCGCGATTGAAGCGGACGACGCGGCCGGCGGTATCCAACACCGCAACCAGGGCGCCCACCGTATCCAGCACGGCGGAGACGAAGTTGCGTTCTACGGTAAGAGCCGTCTCCACACGCTGCCGCGTACGGGATGCACGATCCATCGAACGCATTCGGGTACTGAGTTCCAGCCGAGTGACAATCTGGCGAGCAAGAACCTCCAACGCCTCAACCTGCTGCTCGTTCAACGTGCGCGCCACGGTATCAAGCACACACAGCAGACCGATACGGGCGCCATCCGGAGTCGTTAGAGGCGCACCTGCATAAAAGCGATAGGTCGTCTCTCCAAGGGCAATACCGTTCGCTCCAAAGCGCTTGTTCCGCGACAGATCAGGAATTTCATAGACGTTCGCGTCCTGCAGGGTCTCATCGCCGGGAAAGGCATTACGCGCAAGTTCCGGCGTCTCCCAGTTTGGGTGAGACTTGAACCAGATCCGATTCGTGTCCAGAACGCCAATCGCGGCTGCCGGTGTATTGCAGATCTGCGCGGCCAGACGCGAGATGTCGTCCAGCGCCGAATCTGCCGGGGTATCGAGAATCTCGTATTGTTCGAGCGCACGAAGCCTTAACTGCTCGTCCCGGATCAGGCTGCTCTTCATCGTTATCTAACGTTATGCATCCTAGAGCATTTCCCTGTTGCTGGATATCCCGAAAGAGAAATGCGGCAGCGTTTTCATTGCGGAAAACGCTCATAGATGTGGAAGCCCTACTGTACGCCTACAGGGAAATGCTCTACGCAAACGAAAGGGCAATGAAAACTTATCAGGTTTGGTGCACTTAGAGCGTGCTCTAGGGCGGACTTTCTCCGCTGTGCTGCGAAATGACAAAAAAGGTGACGCAGATTCGTCCTCGAGCATTTTCCCTGAGGTGTAATGTAGGGCCGCGGCATCTATGGGCGTTTTCCGCAATGAAAACGCCGCTGCACACTCTTTTCGGGCTACCTAGCAACAGGGAAAATGCTCTAGCGCACCAGATCGAGGCGGAAGACCGTAACCGGCTTCATGGAGATAGCTGACCCAAAAGCTTTGCTCTCTCCGCGTTCCACCGAGATGCGGCCGAAGCGCGTGCTCAGGCCTATGGCCGCAACCACACCATTCGCGCGGTCCAGAACGCTCATCCCCATGGAAAGAAGTGTCCGCGTGCTGAGACCCACGTTGAAGTCGCGAATTCGCATGGACGAGTTTTCCGGCGCCTGCGGAAAGCGCCGCAGCATTCCACCGGCGTACATCGGCAACTCGCTTAATTGAGCAAATGCCGGATGAGCCGCGGACACCGCAGTCTGGGATGGCGGCGGGAAGTAGCTCCAGCCTCCAAACCTGCCCTTCAATGCGGACCAGCGGCTTTGTACCGCAGCAATCGGCTTCCCGTTATAAGAGAAGTCCTGGCGAGCGTATGGCAGTACTAATGAGTGAGAGATGTAAAGTGACGGCTGCATCTGCAACACCGGCGTCGGCGAAAGATCGAGCCCGCTTGCAGTTTCAGCACCTCCGGCCGCAGCATGTGCCATCGGAGCAGCGCAGAGTAGGACGAGGCAGACAGCACGGATTACGGCCAACTTGATCACCAGGGGAGGTCTCTCCTTGACTATCGGCACTCTCAAGCAAATCTTGAGTGCCGATATCTGGCGTACGTCCCCTGTGATGCAGGCGGGCAGAAGAAGTCTGCCCGCCGTCCTGGAAGATTACTCGTCCTGTTCGCGCAGTTTTGCGATGACAGTGAAATCCTCGAGCGTCGTGGTATCGCCCTTTACCTCTCCTGTCGTCGCAAGTTCACGTAGCAAACGGCGCATGATCTTACCCGAGCGGGTTTTCGGCAGCGTCTGCGTAAAGCGCAGATCGTCCGGACGCGCCAGGGCGCCGATCTCCTTGGCAACCCATTTACGCAGCTCCTGCTTCAGTTCGTCTGTCGCTGTAACGTGTTCTTCCAGCGTGACAAAAGCAGAGATGGCCTGACCTTTGAGGTCGTCCGGACGGCCGACAACTGCGGCTTCCGCAACAGCGGGATGCGCAACCAGCGCTGACTCGATCTCCGCCGTTCCCAGGCGATGCCCGCTGACGTTGATGACATCGTCAACACGGCCCATCAGCCAGAAATAGCCATC
>JAEKKE010000469.1 GCA_019510535.1 Acidobacteriota bacterium | reverse complement strand
GAATCCGGCTGGCCTGGCCGATGGTCGCCGGGCGTACACGGCCCAGCTTCTCCTTCATCTCGCGTGAAAGGCCGCTGACCTGGGTGTAGTCGAACCACTCGGGAATCGACCGCTCCTCGGCCTTCTTCAGTTTCTCGATATTCCGCCGCTGCTGATCGAGGTAGCCTGAGAACTTAATCTCCGTTTCCACCGACTTCAGCTCATTGCGCACCCACGAGGGTAGGGTCTCGCCCTGCAGGCCGGCGGTCATCGCTACAAAACGGTCGTCTTCCCGAAGCTTGTCCTGAAAGAGCGGCAGAAGCTGATCGATTGTGATCTCTGGCCGCTTCAGAAGCTGCGCCAGTGTCTCGCTTCAGAAGCTGCGCCAGTGTCTGTCCCTTGTTCTCGCCTTCCCGGAGACGTTCCGTTGCCAGCAGCTTCTCCAGAGCAACCATGCGCGCCTGCTTGGCCTCGTAATCAGCCCATGCTTCGTCGCCAATCAGGCCCAGCGTGCGTCCCTTTGGGGTCAACCGGCGGTCGGCGTTATCGATGCGCAGATGAAGCCGGAACTCCGCCCGCGAGGTGAACATGCGGTAGGGCTCATTGGTGCCTTTGGAGATCAGATCGTCGATCAGGATACCGGTATATCCGTCGGCCCGATCCAGCCAGAACGGCGCCTCGCCCTTTACCTTCAGGGCGGCATTGATGCCGGCCATCAGGCCCTGGCAGGCGGCCTCCTCGTAGCCTGAGGTGCCGTTGATCTGGCCGGCGAGATACAAACCGTCGATCGACTTCACCTTCAGCGAGCGGTCCAGCTCGGTCGGATCGATGGCGTCGTACTCAATGGCGTAGCCCGGCCGCAGCATCTCGGCCATTTCCAGCCCGCGGATGGAGTGCACCATTGCCGCCTGCACTTCCATGGGCAGGCTGGTGCTCATGCCGTTGATGTAGACCTCGTGGGTGTTCAGGCCCTCGGGTTCCAGGAAGAACTGGTGCTGCGTCTTATCCGGAAACTTGACGATCTTGTCTTCGATCGATGGGCAGTAGCGCGGGCCAATGCCCTCGATCTGGCCGGAGTACATCGCCGACCGGTGCACGTTCTGGCGAATGATCTCCAGCGTCTCCGGCGTGGTGTAGGCGATATGGCAGCTTACTTGGCGGAGTTGCGGCACCGTCTTTGTCCGGAAGCTGAATGGCGTCGGGTCCGCATCGCCGGGCTGCTCGTCAAAGCGCGACCAGTCGATGGTGCGGCCGTCCAGGCGCGGAGGGGTACCGGTCTTCAGGCGGCACTCGCGCAGCCCCAGACGCTTCAGCGCCTCACCCAGCAGAACAGAGGCTGGTTCGCCGGAGCGGCCGGCGGTGTAACGCTCTTCGCCGCAGTGGATCAGACCGTTCAGGAATGTCCCTGTGGTGATCACGACCGCACCCGCATGCACAATGCGGCTGTCACGCAGCCGGATGCCGGTAATGCGGCGAGCGCCGTCGGCGCATCTTTACGCGATACAGGGCCTTGTCGCACTGCGCGCGCGGCGACCATACGGCCGGACCGCGCGAGGTATTCAGCAGGCGGAACTGGATGCCGACAGCGTCGGCGACCTCGCCCATAACGCCGCCCAGGGCATCGACCTCGCGGACAAGATGTCCCTTGGCGATACCTCCGATGGCGGGGTTGCAGCTCATCTGCGCAATCAGGTCAAGGTTCAGCGTGAACAGCGCGGTGCGCAGACCCATGCGTGCGGCGGCCATGGCTGCCTCGCAACCAGCATGCCCCGCACCCACCACCAGCACATCGAACTGTTCTGTAAACGCCATTGCTTCCGTCGGAATCCTTCTTCCCTATTTTAAGGGGATTCGGGAGAATGTTTCATGCAAAGACTCCTCGCGCTCCTTCTTGCCCTGGCGCTGTCTGTCGCTCTTGCAGCCCAGCAGTCGGCCATTTCGCTCGATCCCCCGATCGATCATGCACATCCGGCAACGATGGAGTCTGTCCAGATCCCCAGCCACGGAAGTCTGCTTAACGGCCTGGTGTACATCGCCGCCGGAGCGGGGCCGCATCCGGTGGCCTTCCTGTTGCACGGCTTCCCCGGCAACGAGCGCAGTCTCGACCTGGCGCAGACGCTACGCCGCGCCGGATGGGACGTGGTGTATTTCAACTATCGCGGTTCGTGGGGTACTCCAGGGGAATTCTCCTTTGCGCACTGTATCGAAGATGCCCAGGCGGCAATTGCCTGGCTGCATGATCCGGCAGTCGCAGCCAAACTTCGGGCAAACTCCTCGCAGATTGTGTTGCTTGGTCACAGCATGGGCGGCTTCGTCGCCAATGAAGTCGCCGCGCGTACGCCGGGCATCAAGGCAGTGGTAACGATGTCGGCGGCGAACCTGGGCATGGAGCCGATCAGGAACGCGCCGCCGCAGGCAAAGAACGTCGTCATCGGCAAAGTTGCGGAGAATCTTGGAAGGCAGGGTATGGCGCCGCTGGCCGGCACCGCACCCGAGGCGCTCGCGAAGGAACTGGCAGCGAACCTCACGCAGTGGGACTTCCCCACACTGGCGCCGAAGCTTACGAAGATTCCGTATCTGATCCTTACCTCGGATGACGGTCTCGCTCCTTCGAATGATGCATTTGCGACCGCGCTCAAAGGCAGCGGCAACGCGCGGGTGGCTACGAAACACTTTGTAACCGATCACGGCTACTCAGACCAGCGCATCGCGCTACAGACCACAATTCTCGACTGGCTCGCGAAGCTCTAGATCTAACCCACGACCGGGTGCCCCACATCTGGGCCCCGGGTCCCGACGAACTTCGTTCGTTGGGGTGCAAGGAGATGTGGGCATTCGCGCTACGCGCGAATCGTCTTTTGTCTGTCATCCTGAGCGGAGCGAAGGACCTGCTGTTGTTAGTGACACCGCCCTCAGGGGCTGAAAGCCCCTTTCTTCGCGTTGCCGTACGGGACGGCTGGAAGCCGTCCCCTTAAGCAAGACATTCGCACCTGACGGTGCGAATTGACTGCGTTGTTTAGGATGCCATTACCACAACGGTATTTACGCAAAATACAAAGTGACCGAAGAACGACCAAACGACGACGCTAAATAGCGTCTTACAACCTCGGCCTCCCGCTACGTCATCCCATACAGACGGCCACCGGCCAGCGCCACACCTCGGGAGATTTCTTTCGGCATGTTCACCAAAATCCTCCATGTATGGCATGGCTGGTTCTTTGCCCTCTTTCTGTTCTGCGCCGCACTGGTCTTCTCCAACGTCTTTCACTGGGTGCTCTTTCGTGTCCTTCGCCGGAAGCAGGCGGAGAGCACCAGCCCTGCAACGAAGGGTCTCGGCTTAGGTCTGCAGCGCTATCTCGCCCGGCCGGCACGCGCAATCTTCGTGTTGACCTGTTTCTTTCTGGCGGAGCCGTTCCTGCCAATTCCTGCCCGTTATCACGATGATGTGCGGCAGGTGATGGCGATTCTGTTCGTCCTTTCCTTGGGATGGTTCGCTACCGGTTTTGTCTATGTGGTGCAGAACATCTTTCTCCGCCGTTACGACATCACCTCGACCGACAACATCCAGGCCCGCCGCATTCATACGCAGTTCGGTCTCTTTCGCCGCTTCCTGATCTCGCTCATTGTCGTCGTCACCGTTGCCGGATGCCTTTGGACCTTTCACGATGACCGTCTTTGGAAGGCCGGCACCGGTCTGCTTGCTTCTGCCGGCATTGCTTCGCTCGTTCTTGCTACTGCTGCTAAGTCGACCGCCTCGAACTTTCTTGCCGGTGTGCAGATCGCGCTCACCGAACCCATCCGCATCGATGATGTGGTCATCGTGCAGGGAGAGTGGGGACGCATTGAAGAGATCACCTCCGCTTACGTCGTCGTCAAGATCTGGGATCTGCGCCGGCTGATTGTGCCGCTAAGTTACTTCATCGAGAACAGCTTCCAGAACTGGACACGCCAGTCCTCCGACATCCTCGGTACGGCGTTTCTCTACGTTGACTACACCATCCCGGTTGAGCCGCTCCGCCAGAAGCTGCGCGAGATCTGCCAGGCCTCGCCGCTCTGGGATGGCAAAGTCTGCGGGTTACAGGTCACCGACATCAAGGAACACACCATGGAACTGCGCTGCTTGGTCAGCAACCGCAGCGCCGGCGACAACTTCGATCTTCGCTGCATCGTCCGCGAAAAGATGATGGAGTTCATCCGCGAAAACTACCCGCAGCACTTCCCCCGTACGCGCTTCGCTTCTCTGCCCGACGCTGGCCGGTCGCAGGGCGAAACAGCTGAGAAATTTACGACGCCGATACAGAAAGCCTCGTAAGCTTGGAGTTGCTATGCCCCTCGTCCTGTGTTTCAACCCGGGCAGCAACTCGCTGAAGTTCGACCTCGTCGAGACAACCGCGAACCAGCCGCGGGCCTC
>JAEKKE010000468.1 GCA_019510535.1 Acidobacteriota bacterium | reverse complement strand
GCGCTCGTGCGGATCTGTGCGGGGGGCGATCAGAAATGATCGTCCCTACCGCAACCTCAATGACAAGCGATGAGTACCGATGAGCGTTTCGTGGCGAGTGCGGTACGTTGCACGGGGTGGCGGCATATCGGCCATGGAAATGACAGAGCATGGAAAGCCATGAAGCCGGCTTCCACCCTTCCCATACTCCTGTGGAAATCCCTTTGGGATTACCACATTCCCACGGCCGCGACGACGGGATATATGTCTTCTCGTGCCCCCTCAACTCCAACCGTCGCCACCGCAAGGGGCTTGTAACGGATGTCTCAGGTCGGTAATGCATGTTCCGGTACACTCATATTCGCGTTAAACACAAAAGCGACCCCGACCGGGGCCGCTTCTGCATTTACGACATTCTCTAGGCCGCTTTTCGCCGATCACGTGCACTGCGGACGTAATCATGAGCTGTTTGGATATGCGCATACTGCTCGCTCAGCATCTTATGCACTGGTAGCGGCAGCGCCTCCTCGACAGCCTTGGAATAGACCTTCTTAGTGCTATCTTCGCCTTGCTCGGCCGTGGCCAGCAGGGTGTAATCACCGCCGCCGAGTTTGGCCTTCAGATCGCCCCAGGACCGGCGCATCGTACCTGCCATCGTTCCACTCTCTTTAACATCGTGGAAGCCGGCACGATGCAATTCGTTTTCGAGGTCAGCCCGGAAGCGCGCCCGCTTAAGACTTTCCACCAGAAAGTAACGCCGTAGCATGTCATCCTTCAGGTGTTCACCAAGCGTCTGGAAGCCCTCCTGTCCGTCGATCAGGGTTTGGATGACTTCGCGCAATGTGTCATTCATGCGGCTCTGTTTTTCAGCATCGCTCATTGCCATGGGTATCCTCCATTGTTTAGAGACGTTGTGGCTGGTGCAGGGTCCGCCGGCTGCTGTGCGATTCTCCTCCGCCGGCGACAAGCAGGAGAAATCGCGAAAATCCTACTCCCCTGCCAGCCACTTCTGCATCTCCGCCGGCAAAATAATTTCACCGGCGCCATGTATCACCCTGGGATGCCTCTGATCCAGAGAGGTTTGCCCCAAAAAGCAGATACGGAACGGCGAGCCGTTCCGTATCTATCTGTAAGAAAAAACTACTTCAATTGGAAGTCATGCATTAACGCATCGCGGGATCCGTCTCGCGCAGCCAGTCAGCGCTCTTGAGAATCTCCCGCGGCTTGGAGCCTTCAGCAGGACCTACCAAACCATCCCGCTCCATCATGTCGATCAAATGCGCTGCGCGTCCGTATCCGATACGCAGACGACGCTGCAGCAGACTCGTCGACGCCTTGCCGAATTCGAAGACCAGCTTTACGGCATCGTCGAAGAGCTCATCGCTCGTATTGTCGCCATCCATCGCGTCCAAGTCGCGGCCTTTATCGTCCTTCGGACCTTCTAGGAAGCCTTGGACGTACTCAGCCTCACCCTGTTGTTTCCAGAAGTCCGTAACGGCTGCGATCTCCTTCTCGGTCACGAATGGAGCATGCACGCGCTGCAGACGCGAGGTTCCTGGCGGCAGAAAGAGCATGTCGCCGCGTCCCAGCAGACTCTCAGCGCCGTTGGAATCGATGATGGTGCGCGAGTCCACCTTGGTCGCCAGGCGGAAGCTCATACGCGTAGGCACGTTTGCCTTGATCAGGCCGGTGATTACGTCGACCGAAGGACGCTGCGTCGCCAGCACCAGGTGAATACCAACAGCGCGCGCCATCTGCGCCAGGCGGGTAATGGCCTCTTCGACGTTGGCCTTATCCAGCATCATCAGGTCAGCGAGCTCGTCGATGATGATCATGATGTACGGCAGCGGCTGCTGCTCTTCATCGTCCTCAAACATCGACGGCGTGCCGTTTTCAAAGAGCTTGTTGTACTGGTCGATATTGCGGACATGCTTGGAGGCGAGCAGCTTCAGCCGGCGTTCCATCTCGCGGACCGCATTGCGCAGCGCATTCGCTGCCAGCTTGGGTTCCGTGATGATCGGCGTGAACAGATGCGGAATGCCCTCGTACATCCCCAGTTCCACTCGCTTCGGATCGACCAGGATCATGCGCACCTGTTCCGGTGTCGCCTTGAAGAGCACGCTCATGATCATGGCGTTGATCGCCACTGACTTACCTGAACCAGTGGATCCGGCAATCAGAACGTGAGGCATGGAGGCAAGGTCGGCCGTGACGATGCGGCCATTGATGTCCTTGCCCATGGCGATCGCCAGCCGCGACTTGGTATTGGCGAAGTGCTCGCTCTCGACAACGTCACGCAGCCAGATGGTCTCGCGTTCGCTGTTCGGTACCTGGATACCGACGGTGCTCTTACCCGCCATGCGTTCGATCAGGATGCTTTCGGCCGCCATGGCCAGGCAGAGGTCATCGGCAAGGCCCGTGACGCGCGAATACTTAACGCCGGCTTCCGGACGGAACTCGAAGGTCGTAACTACTGGCCCGGGGTTGATCTGTGTGACCTGACCGTGGACGTCGAACTCAGCACACTTCTCGACCAACGTACGCGCTTCTTCGCGAAGAGCCTCTTCGCGCACAATGGTTGGCTCCTCGCTGCGGTGCAGTAGGCTCGACGGCGGCAGCTTGTAGCCATGCACGCTCTTGGCCGTCAGGGTGACGGTCTTCAACTTCTCGTCCGCACGCTTGCCGAAAGAGATCTCTTTTGCCTCGGTCTCAGTCTGCTGAGCGGCCGGGGTAACCGGGGCGGGGAAGTTGACGACCTTACGCGGCGTCTCCGGCTCAGCCTGTGCCGGATGGTGCGCCCACTCCGGAGTAGGCTCTTCGATGGTCGCCTGGTGGAGGCGTTCCTCGGCAGCGGCGGCATAAGCGGCCGGTAACGCGGGGTCTCCGGTCTCGGCTGGTGCATCGACCATGGTGCGTGGCACTTTCGCCCAGACAGAGGGTGCCGGTGA
>JAEKKE010000467.1 GCA_019510535.1 Acidobacteriota bacterium | reverse complement strand
ACCCAGGCAATACCGGTCGATCCGAAAGGAGCTGCAGCACAGTTTGGCGATGAGACGCTGTTGATGGCCCGCAGAGGCTGGGAGATCTTTGTTGCTCCGCAGCGCTACGATGCCGGGCTACTTGCCGAGGTGAAGAGCGGCGCAGCGCTACACCTTCTGGACGATGGCATGCAGCATCGCCAGTTGCATCGCGACCTGGAGATTGCCCTGCTGACGCGAGAGGACGTCAACGATCTGCTGTTGCCGGCCGGCAACCTGCGTGAGCCGCTCGAGAATCTACGCCGAGCGCAGGTGGTAGTGTTGCGCGAAGAGGAAGCCTCGCAGCTTTCGCTGGCGGTACACCACTATGCTCCGATGGCGCGGCGATGGATCATCCGGCGCTCGCTGCGGCTGGAGGAACCACGACCCGAACGCGCCATGGCCTTCTGCGGCGTTGCTCGGCCCCTGGACTTTTTCACGACGCTCAAGCGTGCCGGTATTCCCCTGGTGTCGCAGCAGGCATTTCCCGATCACCATGCTTATACCGCGGCAGAGATTACATCGATCAGTGAACGGGCGCAGCAGATGCGTTGCGATGCGGTGATTACGACTGAGAAAGATGCCGTAAAGCTGCCGGCGTCGATGCCGGGAATGCGGGTTGCCTATCTGGATGCCGTGTTTACCGATCCGGCCACCGTGTGGGCTGATCTGCAACAGATGCTGCCCCTGCACTGACCGCTTCTGCGACAATCGAAGTTTGACCTCCGATCTTCATTGCAAGCCTGACTCCGCGCCCCGCATTCTGGTGGTGCGCACCGGCGCCATGGGAGACATCCTGCATGGCATGCCGGCGATTACAGCGCTGCGTCAGGCGTTTCCTCACTCCGAGATCGGATGGGTCGTAGAACCGCATTGGGCGCCGTTACTTGAAACATCGATAACAGCAAAGCCACGTTCGGCGGAACAGCCTCTGGTGGATCGGGTGCACTTCGCCGAGACACGTGCCTGGAGCAAGCACCCGGCTTCGATAACGACGCTGCAGAGCATTCTGCAGTTACGGCGTGAGCTACGGGCCCGGCGGTATCAGATTGCAATCGATCTGCAAGGCTCAATCCGCTCGGCAATCATCGCGAAGCTGAGTGGGGCGAAACAGATTGTGGGTCCCGCTGAGCCACGTGAGAAGCAGGCAAGCTGGATGTATGGAACGAAAGTAGCAACGCGCGCGGAGCATGTGATTGAGCAGGGCTGTGAGATTGCGAGCACTCTTGGCGTGCAGTTGGCTCCCGCACAGGTTTCGCTTCCGATCGATCCTGATGCGGAACGATGGGCTGAGACGCAGATCGACACACAGGCGAAGGGACAGACCGTGCTGCTCGCTCCATCGGCAGGATGGGGAGCGAAGCAGTGGCCGGCTGAGCGATATGGAGAACTGGCGCTGCGGCTTGGCAGGAACGGATACTCTGTCCTGGTGAACGCCGTTCTTGAACAAGATCCACTGGCGGCCGTTGTGGTGCGCAGCAGCGAAGGTGCAGCGAAGCCTGTGGTTGCGAATATTGCACGGTTGATTGCACTGACACGCCGCATGAGACTGGTGGTTGCCGGCGATACCGGGCCGCTCCATCTTGCTGCGGCATTGCAAGTGCCTGTGGTGGGCATTTTTGGACCAACAGATCCCACGCGCAATGGCCCGTATGGAACGCGCAGCCGCGTGCTTCGCGATGCCATCAGCGTGCGTGATCATCGGCGGCATGCCGCACCGGAGGCCGGGCTGTTGCGTATTTCGGTCGACCAGGTTGAGACGGCCGCACTTGAACTTCTGGAGAACAATGCATGAGTACTCAACGCACACGATGGCAGAAGATTGCCCGCCGCATCCGCGTGCCGCTGGGATTTGTCTGCGCAGCGATCTTTCTATATGTGGCAAGACCCAGCGTGATCACATTGCTGGCAAGTATTCCGGTCGTAGGCTGCGGGCTGTGGCTGCGTGGCTATGCCGCGGGGTACGTGAAGAAGAATGCGGAGCTGACGCAGACAGGGCCCTATGCGCACACCAGGAATCCCCTGTACCTGGGCTCGATTCTGATCGCGGTGGGGTTTGCAGTAGCGGCGCGTAGCTGGCCGATGGCGGTAGTGCTGGTGGCAATGTTTCTGGCGATCTACCTGCCGACGATCCGGTCGGAAGAAGAGTATCTGCGCGCACACTTTTCTGACTTCGACGAGTATGCAAAGCGTGTTCCTCGGCTGTTGCCAAGGCTGACACCCGCGCGTACGACAGCGACGAAGGGGAGCTTCTCGCGGGAGCTTTACCTGCGTCACCGCGAGTACAATGCCCTTATGGGTGCGTCGGCGATTTATGCGGCCCTGGTAGCGCGGCTGCTGTTTTGGCCTCGCTGATCTTCCTGAGAGAATGGGCAGCAGTTTGCATTTGACCAGACGATTGACCAGACGATTTTTCGCCGTCGCCGCTACCCTTGCGCTCTCCGCCGCCGGCAACACACAACAGCCACAATCGGCAGCGCCTGCCGCCGCCCCGGCAATGGCCGCGCCCCAGGCCGGTTATACCTTCGCAAGCCCGCAGACTCTTACATTTACGGTCGACTGGCGTGTCTTTACCGCAGGGCAGGCGGTGTTTCGTCTGGAGAACGTCAACGGACAGATGAAGGTGACGGCAACGGCGGACACACTGGGTGCGGTCAACATGCTCTACCCGGTGTCGGACAAGTATCAGTCGAGCTTCGACGCCCGCACGGGATGTTCTGCGAGCTTCTCCAAACAAATCCAGGAAGGCCGGCGCAAGGTCAACACCGACCTGACCTTCAACTCTGCCGCCGGCAAGCAGATGCTCTTCGAGCGCAACCTGATCAAGGGCAATACCAAGCAGCAGGAAGCGCCGATTCCGGCGTGCGTCACCGATTCCCTTTCGGCGATCTTCTATGCGGCATCACAGCCGATTG
>JAEKKE010000716.1 GCA_019510535.1 Acidobacteriota bacterium | reverse complement strand
CCTTCACCAATGCAGGCTTGCAAGCACTTGCCGGGCTCGATGGCCTGCTGGAGCTCGATCTCTTCTGGCACGTCGACCGCATCACCACCGACGGATTTGCACACCTGCTCAAGCTTCCCCATCTCGAATCGCTCGGCTGCGATGGACGACTCAGCGACAACATCGCACTGCAACACATCGGAACCATGCCCCGGCTGAAACGCCTGCGAATACAGGAAGCAGCAGCCGATGACGATGGCTTTACCGCTCTGGCGCGGTCGCAGAGCATTGAACAGATCTGGGGACGCGTCTGTGAGCACTTCGGCAATCGCGGCTTTCTTGCCTTCTCGAAGATGCCGGCGCTGCGTAACCTCGGCATCGGCTGCAGGAATGTCGACGATGCCACACTCGCCTCGCTGCCTGACTTCCCTGCACTGCGTGAGCTCACACCGATCGACTTCACCGACAGCGGCTTCCGCCACATCGGCCGGTGTCGCCTGCTCGAACGTCTGACCTGCATGTACTGCCGGGAGACCGGCGATGCCGCCACCGAAGCGATCCAGACGCTGCCGCTGACGTACTACTACGCCGGCCTGACACAGATCACCGACCGCAGCATGGAATCTCTCAGTCGGATCGAGACGTTAGAGAAGGAGAAGATTGAGCTCTACGAGTGCCTGAAGGTCACTGACGCAGGCCTGCCGTTTCTTGCCAGGCTACCGCAGCTGCGCGAGATTCACCTCGATCACGTGCCCGGAGTCACGCTGAACGGAACCAGCGTCTTTGGACCGGAGGTCAACGTCTACTACTCGGCGTAGTGTTCTATAGTCATCGAGCGAAGCTCGAACTGGGTGGGAGCCGCGGGCTTCAGCCCGCGGTCTATTGGTTCAATAAACAAATTGGGCTTAGCCGTGGGCCTTTCCTGACGAAGAGAAAAGAGTCCAGGGCTAAAGCCCATTTCTTTTTTATGCTTTATCAGCGGGCTGAAGCCCGCTGCTCCCACCCATTCAAGCAAAGCACGAATACGAGAAGCAGGTCCTTCGCTACGCTCAGGATGACAAGTTTTGACTTCTTTACTTACTTATGTGCCATCAAAGGACGGATCTTGATGTTGCGGAAGTAGACGACGTCTCCGTGGTCCTGCAGCAGGATGTGTCCATCGGAAGCATCGCCAAAGCCTTTGAAGTCTTTGAACTTGCTCTGCGCCAGCGCTTCCCGTAAGGTCTGTGAGGTGCGGTCATACTCCAGCACTTTCACACCATTGAGCCAGTGTTCAGCGTGATTGCCGCGCACCACGATGCGAGCCGTGTTCCACTCACCGATCGGAC
>JAEKKE010000466.1 GCA_019510535.1 Acidobacteriota bacterium | reverse complement strand
GTATCGATAGGTTTCTTGCCGGTGTTCTTCAGACGATCTTCGATCACCAAGGTCGCCTTGCCGTGCACCAGCCGCACGGTCTTGGTATAGCTGTAGCCATAGCCGGACGGATCGCCCGCGATCACCTGGTCAAAGCGGATGCTGGTCTTGGTGGCGGTTGTGGTGCGCTTGCCGCGGTCCAGGATCGGATAGGTGTGGAAGCGGTCATATTTGTCATTGTCGCGCTTCAGGATGCCCACGCCGATCTTCAGGAACCGGCCGCCGGGCCCGGCCGCGTCAAAACCATTCTCCCCGAATTCCTCAACCGGCCCCGCCGCAACGTCAGAAGGATGCGCCACCAGCCCATCCTTGTCATAGGTGAAGTTCTTGACATCGGGTGAGGTCTTCACAAACCAATATTTGCCGTAGTCCTGTCCTTTATAGTTGACGTGAGTGATCATGCCGGCATGATCGAAGCGAGTGGAGCGGTAGAAGCCGAACTCGTCCGGCAGATAAACCTTGGCCGAGACGATGCCGTTGCTGATGACTTTGTTGGGCATGTCATCCAATGCGCCGGCGGGTGCGGTGTCGGCCGGATTGGGCGGAATGAAGGGGGCATTGCCCTGGGCCCAGGCCAAAGTCATGGAGGCCGAGGCGGCCATAAGTATCGCGGCGAGTGTGGTGTTTCTCATTTTGTCTTTTCCTCCCCAGGTCCAAAGTAATCGTAGGTGTAGGTCCAGCGTTTGCTTTCGCCGGGTTTGAGCGAAATGGCGATATAGGGTTCCAGGCTGTAAGTCGTGCTGATCGACCACATATTGATTTTGGCGATCGGTTGGTCGGCGCGGATGCGCTGGCCGAAGCCGGTCTTGCTGTTGGCGACGGTGAAATCGTAATCGCTGACGCGATCGCCGAATCCATTCATCAGGCTCATAGTGGTGACGCCTTTTGGGATCGGCGCGATATAGCGGATCGTCTTTCCGTCCAGCTTCACCAGCTCCGGCTGCAGGGGCTTTTCCGCACTCCAGACAAAGGGCGCGGTGATCACCATATGCTCGCTGCCGGGGCTCAACGTCAGGAAGTTGTGGCAATAGACAGTGGTGACGATATCTTTCTTGCCAGTGTTCTTCAGCACATGCGCGATGGTCATCTGCGGTTTTCCTGGCACCAGCGTCACCGTCTTCACATAGCTGTAGCCATAGCCGGATTCCGGGTCGTCCAGATCCTGGGTGAAACGTGCACCGTTTTTCGCCGCCTTGAACGCACGCTGTCCTTCGTTCAGCGCCGGCAGGGTGGGGAACTGGTCGTATTTGTCGCTAGTGCGCTTGAAGATGCCGATGCCGGGCTTGAGAAACCTGCCACCCATGCCCGCCCCATCAAAACCGACGGGCGCGAATTCCTCTACAGGGCCGCTGACCGAACAACAGGCATGCTGGACGCCGGGCGGATATTTGCTCTCGTCCCTGGGATCGGTGACAAAGCGGTCGAACCAGTAGGTGCTGTAATCCTGGCCCTTATAGGTGACATGAAACACCACCCCCGCGTGATCGAAGCGGGTGCCTTGATACAGCTGCTTTTCGCCGGGCGGATAGACCTGGGCGGTGATCAGCCCGTTGGAAATCTGCACATGCGGAAAATCCTCAAGCGCGGTGGCCGGCAAGGTCCCCGGTTGGGCACTTGCCGTTCCGCAAGCGCCCATGGTGAGCGCGACAATCGCCGCCGCGCGCCGCATATCAGCCTTCTCCGGGACCGAAGTAATCGTAGGTATAAGTCCAGCGCTTGGTCTCGCCTGGCTTGAGCGAGATGGCGATATAGGGTTCCCAACTGAAGGTGGTGCGGATGGACCAGAAGTTGATCTGGGCAAGCGGCTGATCGGCGCGGATGCGCTGGCCGAAACCGGTTTTGCTGTTCACCACCTTGAAATCATAATCGCTGGCCTTGTCGCCAAAGCCGGTGAAGGCCGTGGTGACGCTTTCGCCTTCCTTGACCGGGCGCAGATACTTTAGCGTCTTGCCGCTCACCTGAGCCACGTCTGCTGCCAGAGGTTTGCCGGCCACCAGAGTGAAGGGTGCCGTCAGCGCGATATTCTGATTTCCCGGACTGAGGCTCAGGAAGTTGTGACAGTAGATGGACGTCACCAGGTCCCTTGTGCCGGTGTTCTTCAGCACATGCTCGATCACCATCTGCGGCTTGCCGGACGTGAGCTTCACCGTCTTGGCATAGGAATAGCCGTAGCCAGTGTCCTTGTCCGACAGATCCTGGGTCAGGCGTACGCTATCCCCGGTCGCGGTGAACCCCCGCTTGCCTTCATTCAGCACGGGATAGGTGTGGACGTAGTCGTAAGTGTCGGTGTCGCGCTTCAGGATGCCGACGCCGGGCTTGAGGAACTTGCCGCCTTTCTTTGCCTCGTCGAAGCCGACGGTGGCGAATTCCTCGGACGGGCCAGCCGCACCGCTGGCGGTGGACACGGTGACCTGGCCGTTTAGCCAGGCATAATCGTGGACGGCCGGCGAATAGCTGGAGAACCAGTACTGGCCATAGTCGACACCTTTATATGTGGCATGGGCGACGACCCCCGCACGGTCGAACCGCGTGCCGCGATAAAAGCCGTTTTCCCCCGGCAGATAGACCTTGGCCGAGACGATGCCGTTGGAAATGTCCCTATGCGGCAGGCCATCCAGGGTGCTGGCGGGGACGATACTGGAAGCAGGCGGCGGGGCGGGCCGATTCTGGGCCTGGGCCAACATGATCCCCGATGTAAGGATCGCGGCAGAACCCATTGCGAATACGATAAAATTCAACTTCCTGGACAACATAAACTTCCCCGATTTTGCTTCCTCGGCCGTCCCCCTGTATGAGGACTGGTCCTCTTATTCACTCCCTATATAGCAGAACATGAAGCGCGTCCTCATCACCTCCGCCATCCCCTATGTCGCCGGCGTCAAGCACCTGCGCAATCTGGT
>JAEKKE010000521.1 GCA_019510535.1 Acidobacteriota bacterium | reverse complement strand
ATGGTCGAGGAGATGCTGTCTTCCGTATGCGTAAGGTCGCGGCAGGTCTCTTGATTCACGTTCTCCGTGGAGGAGTTGAAGATGCTTTGACCGAACCAGCTCGGGTTGCCGCGTGGCGAAGCCGCATGACTGGAGCCGTCGATCGCATTGAGATAGAAGAGATCGGGAACCCGGCCCAGCCACATGGTACGCGCCTGGTTGAGCAGTGAGCGGTTTTCGGTCAAGACGGCGATCTGCATGGTGCCGTCAATCATGGTCATGTCCCAGTTCCCATTGACTCCGGATCCATTCTGGATAACGGGTTGATAAACATTGACCAGCATGTTCTTAAAGCTGGTGAAGCTAGTGCTGGACCAGCCGGAACTGGCGCCTGAGGACGTGCGGCCGTAGTAGAGAATCTCCGCGGCGCGTGGCCACTTTTCGGCGTCCCAGCCAGACTGTAATGGACCATTGGAGCAGTCGGTGCCGCTCGGGCACGAAAGACCGTTGGTTCCGGCATAGCCCCGGAAGCTCGCCCAGGCGTTCATGATGTTCATCGCATTGTTGGCGTAGGTCTGGTTGCCGGTGATGTACCAGAGCAGCGCCTGGACGTAGGCCGCGTTGGAATCGTTGTCGGCAGCCTGGCAGCCGTGGTTGGGGTTGGAGTTCGATCCACATTGGCTGATGCCGCCGGGGTAATAACCCTGAACGGCATACGTTGTGGAGCCATAGCTGGAGGCCATGGCCTTGCTGACTTGGTTGCCGACCGTGGGGTCTCCATTTTGATAAGCAGTCCGGGTTGCAAGAAGCTGTTGCGGGCTTACGACGATGCCCGGATGAACCCATGTCTGGGCGGTGGCAATGGTACTGGCAAAGACGACGGCGCAAGCGATGGCGAAGGCCAGAGCCATAGGCCTGCCGATGGGAGTGATTCTCATGCAGATGCTCCTCGGAGTTGTGTGAGATGCGGTGGTGCCGAAGCTGGCCAGCTTTGAGCGGCACCATAGGAGCATTGCCAAAAGATAAATGTCAAGTACGAACTAAATAAACAATCGGTTGTTTAGTGGCATCTACCGCTTCTTCGGGAAATGAGACGATTCGGTGTTTGGTTTGCCAGATGACGCAATTACTCGATCCTCAGAGCTTCTACGGGATTGATGGAAGCCGCGCGTTTCGCGGGAACCAGACCTGCAATGCAGGCCGCCAGGCCAAGTACAGCGAGGGCACCTAGCAGAATGCCGGCGTCCACTCGTTTGATCTCGTAAAGCTGCGACTGAACGAAGCGCACGCACACCAATGTGGCCGGAACGCCGATGGCCAGGCCGATGATTACCTGCAGGATGGCTCCGCGGAGGATCATGGCCATGACGCCACCTCTGTCGGCCCCCAAAGCCATACGTATGCCGATCTCATTCGTTCTGCGCACAACCGTGTATGCGGTTACTCCATACAACCCGATAGCTGCCAGTAACAATGCCAGCCCGCCAAACATCATGGTCAGCCGCGAGAGCAGCCTCTCCTCGGTGAAGCGGTCAGCAATCTGTTCGTCGAAGGTCTGGAACTTTACCACGGTGAGATTCGGATTGATGGCGACAAGAGTACGCCTCGTGATGGTTTCCATCTCGGGGATAGGGCGATCGGTTTGCACGACCAGAGCACCAGCATAGAGGCCGAGATCGTCCTCGATGGGTCCATCTGTCGCCAGGCGTTGGAGTGTCGGCAGGAAGACCATGAGATGGTCTGTCCATCGCACCGTGGTATAGACGGTATCCTGCACAACGCCGACGATCTCGTAGTCGCCGGGGTGAGTTTCGGCTGTGCCGATGCGCCTGCCGATCGGGTTTGTATCTCCAAAGAACTTTTTCGCGAATGCTTGGTTTACCACGGCAACTCTGGGAGCTGTCGGCGTATCGCCCACGCCGATGTTCCGCCCGGTCAGCACCTTGGTTCCTACCGAGTCGAAGTACTCGGGGTTAACACGTATTACCGAAGCACCGTGGCTAACATTCGGCACGCCCTCCGCGTTCCAACCCCAGCCGTTATTGTTGTCTTCCATCGGCGTGTAGCTGGTGATGCCAACCTTCTGCACTCCGGGAATCGCGTGGAACCGGTCCTCCATCTCGCGATACAGGGCTTCAAGCTGTGTCTGCTTGTAGCCGGCAGCCTGAGGATTGATATGAACGATATACCGGTTCCGCGTCTCCAGTTTCATGTCGGTGTTCTCGAGCTTACGCAGGCTCTGTGCGAAGAGTCCTGCGCCGACTAGAAGTACAAACGAGAGCGCAGCCTGTATGACAACCAGTACCTTCTGCAGTTTGGGTGTACCGCCGGTCGTCGTCCTGGCGCCGCTCCGCAGTACATCTGCGGGCTCCGTTCTCGATGCGACGAACGCCGGAGCCAGACCGAACAATAACCCGGTCAATACGCTCAGTCCGAGGGCAAATGCAATAACCGGCGCGGAAGGAGACGCCTCAATGGGGACTCCATGCTCGCCGGGAAATGCCAGCGCCAGCAGGATTCGTGTTCCGCCATAGGCGACCACCAGACCGAGAAGACCGCCGATGGCGGAGAGCAAAATACTTTCGGTTAGCAATTGGCGAATCAGACGGTCGCGCCCAGCACCCATGGCCGCGCGTACCGACATCTCGATCTTCCGCGCCATGCCACGCACCAGCAGCAAATTTGCGACATTTGCGCACGCCACCAGAAGCACAAGAGCTGCGATCCAGGTCAGCAGGTGAAGATGAGCACCGTACGCCTCCTGCATTACCTGAATGCCGTTTCCTCCAGGTGTGAGCGTTACGTGAGTACGGGTCAGTTTTGTCTTGCCGGCAGCGGACGTAAAGTTGATACGTGTCTGCAGCAGCGCCTGTCGCAGGATTACGCTCAGCTTCTCCTGCA
This sequence comes from Acidobacteriota bacterium, assembly GCA_019510535.1. Taxonomy (GTDB): domain Bacteria; phylum Acidobacteriota; class Terriglobia; order Terriglobales; family Acidobacteriaceae; genus Terriglobus. Next base: position 66 of record JAEKKE010000521.1, on the reverse strand, counting down.
GAGGAAGCATTGCGGTGCCGGGTTTCACACGGCCTACGATATACAGCCAGTTCGTGCTGGGATCAT
>JAEKKE010000715.1 GCA_019510535.1 Acidobacteriota bacterium | reverse complement strand
TCCAGGAGATCCTGGATCGGATGAAGAAGCGCCCGGTGCTGAATGTGGACGAAGAGTCCGTGACCGTGGCGCAGATGATCGATTACGTGAAGCGCCGCATGGTGATGGAAGATCGTCCAGTCTCACTGCGCAAGCTGCTGCTGAATACCCACTCACAGCGCGCGCTCATCTGCATGTTCCTCGCGATGCTGGAGTTGGTGCGTCTTCAGGCTGTGTTGCTCCGCCAGGGCGAAGCCTTCGGCGACATCATGATCAAGAAGGCAGACGATTTCGACAAGGTGATGGAAGAGCAGCAGTCCGTCCGCGACGACTGGCGATAAACGCATCGTTGGCGCATTAAGCGGGTGCCCCCACATCGGGGTCCCCAACAAACTTCGTTTGTTGGGGTGGATACGCGAAGCTTATGTGGGACATTCGCGCTACGCGCGAACCACCTAGCCTGTCTCTCTAAGTGACCCAAAAGATAAAACCGATCGAGCTTGCGCTCGATATACCCCACATAAGCTTCGCGTATGTGGGGCACCCGGTTTGTGGCTCACTCAATAATGTTCAAACGCGCTCAGAAGACCATGTCACGCGACCCCAGGCCGATGGCGAGCGCCATCGTCAGTACGATGCCGCCGAACAAAATGCCGAAGGCCAGCTCGATGATATTGCCGCCGATCTGCAGGTGGTCCAGGATCATGGCCGCGGTGAGCACCAGTACCAGCCACTTGATGCCGAGCGAGAGGAAGCGGGCGTACTGCAGCCGCATGTTCACCGCCCCAATGAGCACGGTGCGAGCCAGGAAGCGTGCGGCGAGGTTGCCGATCAGGAAGATGACGATTGCGCCTACGGAGTGGGTCACGTAAGGCAGGAAGAAGGTCGTCATCTGGTCTTTCGAGTCGGCCGAGACATCGAGCGTAGAGATGCCGATGATGCAGCCGAGCACGACGAATCCCCACAGCACGATGCGTGAGATCAACAGTGTTGCGGATCGCCGCGGAGCGAAGTCCGAGACGCTGGTGGGCGCCCCGGTGCTGATGCGCTCGTCAAACTTGATCGCCATGAGGA
>JAEKKE010000520.1 GCA_019510535.1 Acidobacteriota bacterium | reverse complement strand
TAGTTGATGCCCGCCGTCGCCGCGAGGTGATCATAGCTACCTTCCTGGCGCGTATAGGTGCCGTCGAACGACGCTCCAAGCGTCGGAATGAGACCCGGCGTACCCGCCGGCACCGGCGGATTGACCGCCGCCTGGTTGCCGATGTCGACACGATCCTTCACGTGCTCATAGCGCGCACCGAAGTCGATGTGCAGATTGTCGCCGATCTTCAGTTCGTCGTTGAAATAGCCCGAGATCGATTCGAGCTTGTCCTTGAAGATGCCCTGGCCCCAGTCGCCATAGCTCACCATGCCGTTGTTGGTCAGCTGACCGATGACATTGTTCTGGGCGTTGAGCGCGACGACGTCGTAAATGTTGGACCCGTTGGTCACATCGTTGATCAACGACGCGGTGGCCGATTGGTCGTTATATTTGGTGACGTTGTAATACATGCCGCCGATCGTCAGCGAGTTATCGATCGCGCCGCCACCGAAATCGAACTTCACGCCGAAGTCGCTGCCGAAATCCTTGCTGTCGAGCCGTTGGTGGTTGAGCACCGTCTGCTGAAGCAGGCCATTGCCGTTCAACGCATTGAGCGTCGCCGTGTCGCTGACCGGGATGACCTGCCCCGTCACCACGTTGCGGATGCCGAAATTGGTCGTGCCGTAAGCAGTCGTCCCAAGCGCGAGCAGGCTCGAAATCGGCGACGCGCCGGGGGTCAGGTACGTGACCGCCGAGGCCGGCGGCTGGCCGTTCGATCCAGGGAAGATGCCGTTGAAGTCGAACGACGACTTCAGATAGCGCGCGCGGGCGAAGACGCTGATCTTGTCGGTGATCGGCTTTTCTAGGTCGATGCGGTACTGCGTGGTCTGGGTGTGAATCCCGTCGCTCAGGCTGAACGGCCGCAGGCACGTACCGGTCGCGCAGGAATCGGGGACCAGGATCTGACCGAAGGCGCGGCCGGCGATATTGTCGCGCAACCCGTTGAGCCCCGGCACGTCGCCGATCTTGCCGCCGTTCGAGGTGAACGGCATGTCGGCATAATAAGCGTCGTGCTGGTCGCCCTTCTTGAAGGTGAAGCGCAGAAAGCCGCCGCCGGCGAACTTGGTCTCCAGCATCGCCTTCAGATGATAGGTCGTATAGTCGAAATCGGAGCGGCGAAAGCCGGGGTTCGACGTCACATAACCGCCGACCGAGAAGGCGACATTGTCAGCGAGCGGCGCCGAGAAATAGCCGTCGGTGCGCAATTCGCCATAGCTGGTGCCGGTAAACCGCGCCATCGCGGTGACGCGGTCATAGCTCGGCTTGACCGAGATGAAATTGATCGTCGCCGCGGCGCCGTTGACCGCCAGCACGCCCGACGTACCACCTTCGACCGCCTCTAGGCGGTCGATCGTGATGTCGTTCTGGAAATATTCGTCGGCGCCGCCTCCCCCGTAGATGATCGGCATGCCGTCTTCTTCGAGCTGGATGAAGGTCTGGGCGCCGCCGCGCAGGCCGCGCACCGAATAATTGTTGGAGACCGCGCCCGCGGTCCCCTCTACGAAGATGCCCGGCACGAGTTCGAGCGCTTCGGCGGTCGAGCGCGGCGCCTTGCGCTGGATATCCGCAGCATTGGCCAGCGTGACGTCGGACGACGAGTTGAACAAGGTGCGCTTGCCCGACGTGTTGCCGACGACGACGATGTCGTTGAGCGTCTGCCCCCCCGACTGGGCTTCGGTGTTGGGGGGCGTAGTTGGCTCGGCCGATTGCGGTGCCGGTTGCGTGGTGTCCGGCGTTTGCGAAGGCACCTGCTGCGCCATCGCGCCGGTCGCCGGGAGGACGGCCGAACCGACCAGCAATGCGGCTTTGAACCCGAGTCGGAGGCGGCCTCCGCCTGTCGTTTCGCGCCGCTCAGCCGTTACGGACGCCGGCACGAGGCGATTGAAAACTCCAGACATGACATCCTCCCTTACGCATTACGCTATCGAGGCGGCGGCGCTATCTGTTTCTGAAATTCATTTCAATAGGAGATATTGTTCTCGTTTTCCGTTACGGAATCAGCCGATTACAGCGGAAATCGTACTGCAACGATCACCGGCGAAAGCGGCCACGGGGACGTTGGTGCCGGCGCTTGGCAAGACCGCGCGACCGCGCACCAAATCCCGGGGGTAAAATCTGGCTCTTCTAAAAAGTTCCTTGATTTGAGACGAATGGATGTGAGCGCGATGAACAGCTGAGTTCGTGCACTCACCGCCTCACCCGCACCGCACAGAGGGTTAGGATCAAGGTTCGATAATGAAATGCGCCTGAAACACAGTTGCAGGTGAAACACGAGGCATCCGTTTGACACCGGTGGCATTGCTTACCTACCCTCATCCAGACACAGGATGATGGAACGGGCATGACGTTGAAACGACGTGATTTCGTGGCTCTGGCCGGACTCGGCGCGTTAGCTCCGGCAATAGCGCGAGGACACAGGGCTGCGGCGCGACATGCTACTTCGTCCGTTCCGGCAAGCGTTCGTAATCGAGTGAGCATCTCGGTCCGTGCCATGGGAGCGGTGGGCGATGGCCAGACCCGTGACACGCTGGCATTTCAACAAGCGCTCGACCGATGCGCGATGCTCGGTGGCGGTGAGGTGGTCGTGCCTGCCGGCAATTACGTGATCGGGGCGATCGCAATCGGGGCGCGCACGACGCTGAGGATCGACAGGGACGCGACGGTGACGGGCTCGCCCGACCTAGCCGACTATCCGATCCGGCAAGTTCGCTGGGAAGGCAAGTTCGTGAAGGGACGGATCGGCCTGATCTCCGCGGAGAATGCCGACAACATCGCGATCGCCGGCCAGGGCAAAGTGATCGGCAACACCGCCATTCCGGGACGTGTCGATCGCTCGACCGGATTGCGCAATCCCGCCCTGATCGAGTTGATCGGATGCGACCATGTCGATATTGGCGGCGTGTTCACCCAGCAGAATGCGATGTGGTCGATCCA
>JAEKKE010000519.1 GCA_019510535.1 Acidobacteriota bacterium | reverse complement strand
CGGTGTCATGCGAGATGCGGTGTATTGGGACATGCACCAGCCGATGTTGCCCGTGGTCTTTCTTCCAGCGTCCTGGCGGATCAAAACCTCTTCCGTGACTGAGGAGCCCGCCGGGCTTGTACCGCACTTCACCGTTATCGTGAAGACCGCGTCACACGATCCGATGGCAATGGCGACCATCATGCGACAAGAAGTAACCAGGGCGCGGGCAGAGATGCATGTTGTCAATGTGCAGACGCAGGAGGAACTGCGTCTGGCGCAGGTAATTCTCGAACGTCTGTTGGCGATGCTCTCCGTCTTTTTCGGGGGCAGTGGCGTTAGTGCTGGCAGCTGTCGGTCTGTACGGAGTTCTGCACTACACGGTTGTCGAAAGGAAGAAGGAGATCGGAATTCGCCTGGCGTTGGGAGCACCCGCAGGCCACATTGTCCGGCAAGTGAGTCTCGGTATCGGCCTTGTCGTAGCCGCAGGAAGTGCAATTGGGTTGATTGCCGGAAAAGCAGCAGCTCGATATGTCACTTCCTTGCTCTATGGAGTGAAAGCAGGGAATCCGTTCATGCTGGTCGTCCCTCTGGCGGCTATTGCACTTGCGGTTATTTTTGCGGCCGTGCCCGCCGTTCGGCGGGCACTGAAGGTCGATCCGGTGGAGATGCTTCGAGCCGAATAATGCGTAAAGCATCTGTCCCGCTTGAAGGATGTGTCTTGGTGAAGGAGAATGGCTGACGTCTACTATTTCATCCGTTTCCGTGAGAACAGATGTTCCTATCCCGATCTCTCAGCGTGATCTTTGTGGTTTTGTGTGCGTACGGAATGCAGGCACAGGTCTCTACGCCCTCATCTTCCGTGGCCCTTCCTGGAAAGGGACTCGCCAGCCACGATTTTCTCTACGCCGGCGAATCCCACGACCGTAAAGTTTTTCTGGTTCGACACGGAAAAATCGACTGGAGCTACGACGACCCCCAAGGGAAAGGCGAGATCAGTGATGCGGTGCTGCTTTCAAACGGTAACCTTCTCATCGCGCACCAGTACGGCGTTAAGCTGATCTCGCCTGAAAAGAAGATTCTGTGGAGTTATGATCCGCCCGCGGGGCATGAGGTTCACACTGCCGTTCCCATCGGTACCTCGCACGTGCTCTACATCGAGAACGGCGATCCTTCCGCATTACTGCGCGTGGTCAATATAGTCACGGGGGCAATCGAAAAAGAACTGACGCTCGCCGTCAAGCATCCGGTCCGTGTTCATACGCAGTTCCGGCATGCGCGGCTTACACCCGAGGGAACGCTGCTCGTTGCTCACATGGATCTCAATAAGGTCGTGGAGTACGACGTGGACGGCAACGAGCTCTGGTCGTTTCCAGCCACCAGTCCCTGGGGTGTCTCACCGCTGGAGAATGGCAACGTCCTGATCACCGATCGCGTCGGTGTCCGGGAAGTCACCCGGCGCGGAGATACAGTCTGGTCTTTTACCCCGGCGGAAGTACCTGAGTATCACTTCACCAGCCTGCAGCAGGCGTGGCGATTGCCAAACGGCAATACCGTCATCAACAACTGGGTGAATGAATGGAGCAAGAACTACGCAGCGAATGGGCCGCATAGCATTCAGGCGATCGAGATCACGCCGGAGAAGAAGGTAGTTTGGGCGCTACGCGAGTGGGACCCTCCCACAAGCCTTGGCCCTTCCACCACAATCCAGTTTTTGGATCAGCCTTCCGCTCCGGAGGCGGTCCACTTCGGCGATTTCCGCTGAAGTGGGATCACAAGATATATCGGTATATGAATCCGCAGAGATTAGCTTTCCGGTGCATTCCCATCCGGACGAGAGCGGATTCGCTCCCCGGCGATGCGGATAAAGGTCTCGCTCTCTGGGGTAGTTCTGCGCGGATAGAGAAAATGCCCCTTAGCCTCCCCGTCGAAGTCGCGAAACTCCGATCGCTGTAGCTCCGGCGTAGAAGACGCGATGCTGGGCAAAATGGTGACAGCCGCCCCCACCTTCACCAGGTTCAGGATGGTGGCAATATCATCGATCTCCATCACAACCTGGGCCTTCACCTTCCCGCGCCGCAGTGCATCGTCGATCAGCGTGCGCGTTCCGCAGGTGCGGGGAGGCAGGATCAGCGGGTGACGGCAGAACTCTTCCAGGGTGGGACTCTCGGGTACAGCCGTCTCCCGTGAAGAGAAGCCCACCATGCGCGTCCGAAAGACATCTTCGCGGACAAAGAGAGGAGACTCAGGAAGCTCCAATCCCAGGCAGAGATCAAACCGCTCATTCTCGAGCCCACGCACGAGATGTTTGGGCAGACTGCGGGTCACGCTGACCTGAACGTCCGGATGCTCCTTGTGGAAGGCAAGAAGATCCGCAGGCACAAACTGCGTGGAAGCGGTAATGCTGACTCCCAGCCGAAGCGTCTTGCCGGCGCCCTCGCCCAGCCGGCGAACTGCGGCATGCCCGGCGTCGTACATCGCACTGATTCGTTTGGCATAGACCAGGAAGGCACGGCCTGATTCGGAAAGCTCCAGGCCTCGCGGGGACCGGTGAAAGAGCGTGGTTCCAAGCTCGCGCTCCACCTGCTGAAGCTGCTGGGTCAACCGGGGCTGCGAAGTTGCCAGCTCCTGTGCCGCTGCTGAGATGGAGCCAGCCTGCTCCAATATCTGCAGCATTTTCAGATGATTAAGGTTCATCGTCCCTCTGATAGTCGCTTTTATATCGGTATAAGAGCATATCTGATAGTGCAAGGGATCGATTGGAAAATTTGAAACAGGGCTCAGAAGGTATACCGGATCGCTACTGTCGTCGCGCGGGGGGGCAGGAAGTGCGTTCCTGAAAACGTCGAGAGGTAGTTGTACAGCGCACTGGTATTGTTCAGGTTCACGATATCGAGCCGTATGCCCAGACTCTGTTTTTCGTGCGAGATCAGGTCATCCTTGCCGATGGAGAGATCGACCGTATTGCGAACGGCGATGCG
>JAEKKE010000518.1 GCA_019510535.1 Acidobacteriota bacterium | reverse complement strand
TCTCGTGGTCTTCCGGCTGGGTCAGGCCGCTGAGGACAATGGCTCCCAGGCATCCTGAGCCGCGCAACGTGAGAGGGAATCCGCCGCCGTGTGCGGCGTACTCGGCGAGCGTGAGTCCCTGGCGTACTTCGAGGGTCGTGTTCTGCCTTGCCAGTTCCTTGCCGACGCGGAAGCTGGATTTGGCAAAGCGGACAACGGTGTTGCGCTTGCGGCGCACCCAGTCTTCGTTGCCCGGAGCAACGTTTGGAGTCGCGGCGTAGAAGAGCGTCTGGCCGCCCATCCAGATGCCGAAGGCCGTGGGACGTGCGTCCCTGGCGACCAGGGCGCGCAGGCGGCTGCCCAGCTCCCAGGCTGTATCGGCGTTGAAGGTGGAGAACTGCAAAGCGGCTTCCTGCTCGGTAATGATCCGGATCTCGTCGTCGAGTGTCATAGCTTCCTATAAAGTTATCTCGTGCCCGACAGTGTAACGACCCTCAGCCCTGGGATTTCCAGTGTGGCCGCATCTGCTTCAGCTCCGAGCCCAGTGCGCCCTTCCAGTCCAGTGCGGCGCTGGCTGCCTGCCATTGCCATGCTGTTGTTGTCGTTCATCTCGTATGTTGACCGCAGCGTGCTGTCGATCCTGTCGCCGACCATTCTTGCCGATCTGCATCTCTCGGCGCAGCAGTACGGCGAGGCGATCCTGGTCTTCTCGCTCTGCTATATGGCGGCGAACCCCATCTGGGGATGGGTGATGGACCGCAAGGGACTGTTCTGGACCTGCTTTGCGGCCGTGGGTCTGTGGTCATTGGCCTCGGGCAGCCATGCCATGTTGACCGGGCTTCTGACGATGAGCGTCTTCCGCGGCGTCCTCGGTTTCGGTGAGGGAGCGACCTTCCCGGCAGGCCTCAAGACCGTGAGTGAGACGCTTCCGGCGGAGCAGCGGTCGTTCGGCCTGGCGCTGGCCTACAGCGGAGGCTCCCTGGGTGCGGCACTGACGCCGCTGATCGTTACGCCGCTGGCGATTCATTACGGATGGCGGGCCGCCTTTGTTTTTACCGCGGTCGTCGGGGCGTTGTGGCTGGTGCTGTGGCTCGGCCTGCGGATCGCCGGAATCTACCCGCCAAAGCACGCGCAACTGGTGGAGGAGGTCAGGCCCGTCACCCGCTGGAACCGCGATCTCTTTGCTACGGCTGCGATCTACGGCCTGGGAGCGGCTCCTCTGGCCTTTGGGCTGTATGCGACGCCGTTGTACCTGTCGAGGGTGCTGCACGTCTCCCAGGCATCTCTGGGACACATGCTGTGGGTGCCTCCAGCGGGCTGGGAGGTGGGCTACCTGGTCTTCGGCCGGTTGAGCGATCTGCGCCGCCGCCGGACCACCTCGCGGCCGTTCGGTGTCTTTCTCTTCTTGATGGTGGCCAGCTTTCTGATCACGGTGGTGCCGATGTTTACCTCGGTGCCGGTGGTGCTGACCCTCTTCTTCCTGGAGATGTTCTTTGCCGGCGGATTCGTCGTCTTTGCCCTGGCGGATGGCGCCAGCGTGCAGCCCAAGCAGAATGCGGCCTTTCTGGCCGGATTCTCGATTTCGAGCTGGGCGCTGCTGACCGGCTTGTTGTTGCCCTGGCTGGGCCGCCTGTTTGACCAGAAACACTACTCTGCGACCTTGTGGATTGTGAGCCTGTGCCCGCCAGTGGGTGTGGCGCTGTGGCAGTTGCTGCGGCGGACTGAGATGCATCAGATGCATCAGTAGGAAGGAAACAGCGGTTCACGCTTCGCGCGAATGCCCAGATCCCAGAAACGTGACCCGGGGCACCCAGAGCCAGCCGGGCGACTTTTCCACCCAAATGCCCCCTTTTCCGAAGGCAAAACAGGCGTAATCTCACCCGAGTGCGGTGTTAACCGGACTGTAAACTTCGCTTCTGGCGTGGCTTTTTCCGAACTTCCACAGCGAATTTGGGCTGATTTCGAGCCCCGGGCCATTTCGGGCCGCGATTCGCGGGGTATTCACAAAACAACTACAATAGATTGTATAAGCCGGTTGACATGCCCTACAGACAGGGTTACTTTCACAACTGCTTCCTTTTGAGGGGCCCCGGCAAGTCGCTAAGAAATAACGGAAGCGCGTAAGTCCGAAGATCCGTACAAGACCATCTAAAACGTTCCTTAGGAGTTTCCCCTATGGCTGAAAATCGTAAGGCCGCTGCTGTCGCTGACTCTGTCGCCGCCTCGGCTCCTGTTGCTACCAAATCTTCCACTAAATCTGCTCCTGGGTTGACCTGGCAGCGTTATTTCTCCAAGCCCGGCGTCAGTCCCTATGACGAGGTCGTTTGGGAGAAGCGCGATGCCATCATCCAGGACTTCAAGGGCAAGACGATCTTCGAGCAGAAAGACGTCGAGGTGCCCTCTGACTGGTCCGTGACGGCGACCAACATCGTTGCCAGCAAGTATCTGCATGGCCAGCTCGGAACCCCGGAGCGTGAAACCGGCGTGCGCCAGTTGGTGAGCCGCGTAGCGGAGACAATCCGGGACTGGGGGAAGAAAGACGGCTACTTTGCCAGCGATGAAGACGCGGCTGTCTTCCATGATGATCTGGCGCACCTGCTCATTCAGCAGAAGGCTGCCTTCAACTCCCCGGTATGGTTCAACGTTGGCTGCGACCGCCTGGAGCCGAACTCCGATGATCGAACCTGTCGGCCATCCGCGGTTCCATGGAGACGCTGTCGGGCGGTGGCACCGCCTCCGGCCCGCTGAGCTTCATGCGCGGCTTTGACGCCTTTGCCGGCGTAATCAAGTCCGGCGGCAAGACCCGCCGCGCGGCGAAGATGGTGATCCTGAACGTGGAGCACCCGGACATCGTTGACTTTATCGAGTGCAAGCAGAAGGAAGAGGCCAAGGCCTGGACTCTGGTGCAGGCCGGCTATGACGGCTCCGGCCCGGACTCCGAGGCGTACTCCTCGATCTTCTTCCAGAACGCGAACAACTCCGTGCGTGTGACCGATGAGTTCATGCATGCGGTGGAGCGCGATGGACAGTTCTCCACGGTGACGGTGAAGGATCGCAAGCCGGTGAAGGAGTATCGCGCCCGCGACATCATGAACAAGATCGCCGAGGCGACCTGGCAGTGCGGCGACCCGGGCATGCAATACGACACCACCATCAACCGGTGGCACACCA
>JAEKKE010000187.1 GCA_019510535.1 Acidobacteriota bacterium | reverse complement strand
TTCGAGGGCACTGTAAAAAGTGAGCGCGCCAGCATGATTCGCAGCAGATGTGTCCACGTCGAGCGGCACGGCTATCGTGTGGCGGGTATCGAAGCCTGCGTCCATGCCGGTAATTAGGCTGGGCAGACGGCCGAACATCACGGCCCCACACACAAGTACAAATCCAAGGGCGATCTGTACAACGATCAGTCCACTCGTAGTTTTCGAACCCACGGTGGCGGTACTCTCCCGTCCCTTCAATGCGGTCAACAGGTCCAGCTTCCATGCGGCGCGAATCGGCATCAGCGAAGAGATGATGGTTACCGCAATGACGAGAAGAGCAAGATAGCCAAAGACACGCCAGTCGGGGTGAATGAGCAGGACAAATCTGGACTGATGTGAACCGACGGCATTCATGATCAGCAACGGCACCCGGTAAACGAGCAGGATGCTGAGAGCCCCGCCGATGATAGCCGTAAGCAGACTCTCCGCCAGCAGCATGCGAGCGAGCTGTCCGCGGCTAGCTCCCAACGCGAGGCGTGTCGCGATTTCACCGCGGCGTGTGACTGCGCGCGAAAGAAAAAGCATGGTCACGTTGCAGCAGGCCAGCAGCAGGATGAGGGTAAGCGGTCCCAGGATCAACGCCATCATCGCGACCACCCGATCGCGAATAGCCGGGTTTTCGACAAACGATCCGTTCGTCAGGACAAGATTCGTTTTGCGATCAAAGGAAGAAGCGTGTCCCTTAACGTAAGCGCGGTCCTGCTGGCTCATGATGGTCGATAGCTCGGCCCGTGCATCCGCTCGCGAGAATCCTGGGCGCAACCGGCCTGCCACGCCGAGCCACGGTACGTCAGCGCTGCTGAGTAGATCTCTACCCCGATCGAGCAACGGCTCCGCTGTATACGGAACGAAAATACCGGCGGGCAGGAAGTTTGCCGAATCCGAGGAAACAATGCCAATGACCTGGAAGGGCGCCCCGTTCAGGTGAATGGTCGTTCCGATGATGTGCGAGTCGCTGCCGAAGTCCGTCGTCCAGGTCGCCTCGCTGAGCACTGCCACCTGCGCCGCGTAGCCGCGGCTGCAGTCTGCGGAGACGAAAAACCGCCCGGTGAGCGGGCGATCGACACCGAAGATATGGAAGTAGTTGCAGGTGACCCGTGCTGCGGCATTCGGTTGGTTTCCTTCCTCAAGAACTGCAGAAGACACCGACCATGCTGCAACATCCTCAAGCACCTTTGAGCGGCTGCGCATGGCGTCATAATCTTCCGTGGTTAACCAGGAAAACTGATCCTCCCGCGTAGACCATCCCGTGTAGCGTGGATAGACCTGAACGAAGCTACCCGGATCTTTAAAGGTCGGCGGCTGCAGGAGGATTGAGTTCAACAAAGTGAAACCCCCCGCGTTGAGCCCGATACCAAACGCCAGCGCAAGGACCGCGGCAGTGAAAAGCAAAGGCGCTCGCCGCACGGAGCGCAGAGCATAGAGAAGATCCTGCCAGAAGCGTTCTATAGGCGCCAAACCCCAGGCTTCATGGGTCCGTTCGCGGATGAGCGCGACGTTGCCGAAAGCCCGGCGGGCAGCCTTGGCCGCTTCCTCTGGTGGCACTCCGCGTTCCCGTTGCTCTTCTTCTTCGAGTTCGAGGTCACAGAGCAGCTCACGCTCAAGGTCGTCATTGCGTTTCCTGATCTGCCACCATCGCATCTCAGCTCTCCTCACCGGTAGGCCACATCACGCGGGCGACGGCTTCCATCATCTGCTTCCACTGCGATTCTTCGACCAGGAGCTGTTTCCGGCCTTTCTCGGTCAACCGGTAATACTTGAACTCCCGGTTGCGATCAGGAGCCGTCTCCCATTTCGAAGTGACCCAGCCTCGTTTCTCCAGGCGGTGCAGAGCCGGATAGAGCGAACCATGCTGCATCTGCAAGAAGTCGTTTGTCGTTCGCTGGATATGCTTTCCGATCTCGCGCCCATGGGCGGAGCCATAGAGCAGGGTCCGGAGGATCAGCATATCCAGTGTTCCCTGTAGAACTGCGCTCCGTTGCTTCGCTTGGTCTTTGATGGAAGCCATTCGACCCTCGATGAGCGCGATGGTAGACATCCGACTATCGGACTGTCAAGGGAGCGCCCGTGGTGCTCGTTGAAGGTTAAAAGTTGAAAGTTGAAGACGTACGGTCTGGGTTTGCTCAGAGCCGTGCCTCATCTGGCTCTTAAAACAGATCCCTGCGGGATGACCAAAAAGACGGTTCGAGCTTTCGCACGAACATTCAGGTCCCAGAAACGGGACATCACCCCAGCGAAACAAGTTCGCCGCGGATCCCGGGACCCGGGGCACCCAGGGTTGGTGGTTGCCTTAGCGGATGGCGGCGAGGGTGGCGCGGAAGAGTTGTTCGAAGTCGTCGGCGATGTTGGGTTCTTTCTTCAGCGCGGCTTCCATGGCCTTCTCGGCTGCCGGTTTCTGGTAGCCGAGATTGGTGAGGGCAGAGAGGACGTCTTCTGTTGCTGCGCCTGCGGGTCGAGCGGAGGCCTGCGATGTGGGCAGGGCAAACTCCTCCAGCTTGTCCTTTAGTTCCAGCACGACGCGTTCGGCGGTCTTTTTGCCGATGCCCGGAACCCTGGTCAGTGTGGCGTGGTCCTGCGCGCGAATGGCGGCGACAAGACGCTGCGAGGGAAGCCCGGAGAGAACAGTCACGGCCAGCTTGGGACCGATGCCGCTGACGGTGATCAGCTTCTCGAAGAGTTTCTTCTCGTCGCGCTCGACAAAGCCGAAGAGAGCGATGGCGTCCTCGCGCACGTGGGTATGGATGTGCAGCTTCACCTCCCGGCCTTCTTCGGGAAGATGGGTGAAGGTCTCAATCGAGATGGTGACATCGTAGCCCACACCTGCCGCCTCGACGATGGCCTGGTTGGGATGTTTGGCGAGGAGCGTTCCGCGAAGGTGAGCAATCATGCTGGTTGCTGGTTCCTGGTTGCTAGTTGCTAGTTTCTGGTTGTTCTACCTGATGGCAAAAGCTGTCCGGTCACGAGACCGAGAACAGAGTAGAGAACGATGTTGGCCAGGAGCAGCAGGGGCCAGAGACTTGTCGCATAACGCAGCCAGTGAACAGGTGGGCAGATGATGGTGGTCACGAGGGTCCAGAAGCTGCCGAGAGGAACGCCGTAGCGGATGCTGTTCCCTGCGGTCCAGAGACTGAAGGCGCCTGCGAAGAGCCCGAGGAAGGCGAAGACCGCAATGATGATCTTCGTGCGCATGTGTCTAAGGCGTCTCCTGGGGCGCCCTAGCGGCGACGGTACTTGATGGCGAACTCGTAGCCAGGGTTGGGCGGGAAGAGTTCGGCGACGAGCTTCAGGCGCTCGGCCAGCGCGGTGGGAGCCAGCAGCGGATACTCACGCTCACGGAGTTCTGTGTAGTCAAAATCGATGGCCAGCGAGAGTAGATAGATGGCGATGGCATCGGCGAAGGCCAGCGCGGCGAAGTCACTGCGTGCCTTTTCGTCGTTATTGGTGCGGGCCTGCTTGCGGCTGTCGAAGGCATCCTGGCTGGTCTCGCCGCGGACATCGGCCTGGGCCTGCTTCCAGACAAGCTCCGAAAAGCTTTCTGGCACACCTGCCTGGTCCACAAAGGCGTGGCCGACATTGATAAAGAACTCAAAGGCCAGGGCGAAGCGGTCGTGCATCAGACGCGCCGAGATGAAGACACCCTCGGAGGTGCCGAAGTCTACATTGCGGTGGCAACTGGCGCGGTCGCCGAGCTCGGTGGTGAAGTCGGAGGAGATAAGGATGTCTTCGGGCGTATTGGCGCGGGTGGCGACATCGCCTCGCATCTCGGCGATGGCCAGGGGGACGAAGTAGTACGCCTTGCGCTTCAGCGCGTCAGCCATGGCGCCGGGAACGGTATTGATGATCTGTTCCAGATCAGCGCCGGCGACCTTGGCTTCTCCATAGACCGCGAAACAGACGCCATTGCTTCCCTGGCGCACGGAGGCCTCCCGTGCCACCTGCGAGGCTGTAATCAGTTGCGACTGCACACGTTCCGACATCACGGTTTATTCTAAAGGAGCAATGATGACGCAGGCACAGCAAATCCCGGGTAGTTCGCACGGCCGGATCTTCGGCGTTCCGTTTGGCGACCTGGGTTGGTTTGCCAGCCTGTTGATGACATTGGCCGCCGGTTTTCTGGTTTTCTTCGCGGCCACCTTCGTGGGAATCTTCAGCCTGTTGTTTTACGGCGCCTTTACGCACAAAGCGGTGAACTACACCGTGGCGTATATGAAGATCGGGATTCCCGCCGGCGCGGTGGCGCTGGTAGTCGTCGGCGGCTTTCTTGGCACGCTTTGGGTGAAGCGGATCGCCCGTAAAAGCTAGTTGAAAGTTTCAAGTTGAAAGTTGAAGACGTACGGTATGGGGCTGCTATCAACCCTTGCCCTCGCTGACTTGTCTCCCAAAAGCGAACGGCTTCTCCGGGAACTCCATAGGGCATCGGATTTGTGTCCGGATCTGCGAATCCAGGACAAACGTTTTGTTGAAACACTTTTCGGCAGTGGTCCGTCCTGTTAGCATCCGTACACAACATCACATCCCCTACATCTGGCGTTTCTTTCTGGAGGTTGAGTAATGCATTTCGTACGTTCTGTTGTGCGCTGGGGCGTGCCTGTGGCCGCTCTCAGCGTCTTTGCGCTGCCGTCTGTCGCGGCGGACAAGAAGCCTGTGGCCGCACCTGCCGCCGCTACCGCGAAAGCGTGGGAGGCTGAGCAACCCACCGTTGAGAAGATCGATCTCGATGCCTACATGCGTATCCGCGAGGAGGGTATGCAGCACGGGCGTGTGATGCAGTTCGCCTCCGCTCTGGTGGACGGCATCGGTCCCCGCCTGACCGGTTCGCCCAACATGGCCAAGGCCAATGAGTGGACCAAGGAGACCCTTACCAAGATCGGCCTGGAAAATGCCCACCTGGAGGACTGGGGCGAGTTCGGCATGGGCTGGCAGCAGATCAATAGCTGGGCGCGAATGATCTCTCCCGATCCCGAGCCGCTCTGGATCCAGGCTGCTCCCTGGTCGCCGGCAACCAAAGGCCCGGTGAGCTGTGACGCCGTCCTGGTCGATATTCAGGAAACCAAGGACATCGAGAAGTACAAGGGCAAGCTGGCGGGCAAGATCGTGCTTTTCGGCGCTCCGCGTGCGGTGCCTGACCTGGATAAGCCCCTCTTCCGCCGCTACACCGACGAAGAACTGAAGGAGATGGAGAGCTATCCGGCTCCCCGTGCCGGCGGTCCGGCGTTCAATCCCGCTGCGCTGGCTGAGCGCGCCCGCGTGCGCGCCGAGGCGCTGAAGATGATGATGGACGAGGGTGTCGTCGCAATTATTACGCCCAGCCGTGACGGAAACCTGGGTGGCGGCAGCGGCATCATCTTTGACGATAACGGAGCCAACCTGGTGCGTGGGGCACAGACGGCAGCCAACGCCGTGAAGATTCCCAATGGCGTAATGACCATTGAGAACTATGGACGTTTGTCGCGTCTGCTGGCGGCGAACGTGCCCGTCGAACTCGAGGTGAATATCGAGGCAAAGTTCACCGGCGATCACGAGCACGGCTTCAATACCGTCGCCGAGATTCCGGGTACCGATGCGAAGCTGAAGGATCAGGTCGTCATGGTGGGCGGACACCTGGATAGCTGGGTGAGCGCTACCGGAGCGACGGATAACGCCGCCGGGTCGGTCGTCGCCATGGAGGCCGTCCGCATCCTGAAGGCGATCGGCTACAAGCCGAAGCGCACCATCCGTATCGCTTTGTGGACGGGTGAGGAGCAGGGCCTGTGCGGCTCGCGCGGCTACGTGCGCACCCACTTCGGCGGACCGGACGGCCCTGCACCGGCCTGCGGCGCGGGCGGCGGTGGACCCCAGTCGCGTACGGAGCAGCAGCCCGCGATCAAGACCACCAAGGAGTGGGAGACGCTGGACGGCTACTTCAACGTCGATAACGGCACGGGCAGGCTGCGTGGCGTCTATACGCAGGAAAACTACGCCATCGGCAATGTCTTTGCGCAGTGGATCGCTCCGCTGAAGGACCTCGGCATCTCCACCATCAGCTACCGCAACACGGGTGGAACGGACCACCTGTCGTTCGATGGCGTGGGCCTGCCGGGCTTCCAGTTCATCCAGGATCCGATGGACTACGACACCCGTACGCACCACTCCAACATGGACACCTACGAGCGCCTGCACCAGGCCGACCTGGAACAGGCTGCGATCATTGAGGCGATCTTCCTCTACAACACCAGCGAGCGCGAGGCGATGCTGCCGCGGAAGGAATTCCCGCATCCGGAGCTGAACAAGCAGAAGGACTCGCCGATTCCGGGCCTCTTCCCAAACGCCGTTGAGAAGAAGTAGATCCTGCGGAAACAATAAGACCCACGTCCATGGGGCGTGGGTCTTGGTTTTAAAGAGAAAACGGGCGGAGGCATAGAGCCTCCGCCCGCCACTTCCTGGGAGAAGCGGTGACAGCTACGCAGCCTGGAAGGTGGTTGCCGGGGCGTTGCCCAACAGGGCAGCACCGGAGTACTTCGGCGAGCCATTCCATTCCGGCAGGTTGAAACACGCACGATGAGCATCAGGCCCGCGATCGGTAGTATGCTGCGCCCTCAGAGCGGCGAGAATCTCCTCGCGGGCGGCCTCCCGCTCAGTCGAATTGGTGCGCTCCCAGAAGACCTGGAAGTTCTGTCCGCACACGCTGCACTGAATATCGCTTGCCATCGTGGATGCTTTGCAAAGTACCTGCATTGGTCCGCTCCTTAAAAATCCTTGAACGACGATTCGTTCCTTCGATCTGTTCCGTCTGGTTGACAACGTTGAATGTACGCCGTGAGATGGCCATGCTCCATGCCACTTGCGGTTCGGCGTTACATCGTTTGGGGGAGTTTTGAGCTGCGGGTGGTCTAACCGCGCTTCTACCAGTATATAAAACGCCAACTCCCGCTTTTTTGTTGCCTCCAAACGGTTAATTAATTGTCTGAAATTCTTATCGCATTCCTGCTACCGCTGGAAGCGGTTTTCTGCAGTGCTGCAAGTGCCATTGGTAACGGGTATGCCCCAAATGGTGTTGTAAACGTCGGCTTTCGTACACAAAAGCCGCAACACATCACCAGTCCTTAGAGCATCGCGCGTACCTCCCGGGAGGGTAAGGCCTAACTGCAGAGCGCTCGTCGGCGTGCTTCTCTCATCTTTCGCGCCGGTATTCCGGCTCTAGTGCAAAAGACGAGGTCTTCGCAAGATGGTTTCAAATCCGTCCAGGCAGCCGGAATGCGGCCCGTCTACTCCTGGCGGGTATGTCCTGCGAAGTGACCTGACAATACACCCGGAGCCCGCGTGGCTGCAACTTATTTTTTGGGGCAGACGCGTTCTGGCGGCCCAATCTCGACGCTATAGGATCGGAACCAATATCCTGTTAAATGTGAGTCCTGAGAATATCCGCATCCAGCTTCCTGATGGTTCCGTGCGCGAGGTGCCCAAGGGCACCACGCCGCTTGATGTCGCCAACGGCATCTCTCCGCGCCTTGCCGCCGCCGTAGTCGTGGCAAAGATTCGCCCGCTGACGACAGCCACTACGGAGACCGCGGCCACCGAGACAGGCAGCGAAGATGCCATGTATGCCGCACACGAGAGCGGCGAGCGGCTGGTGGATCTCTCCGCTCCGCTGAACGAGGATGTTGCTTTGTGGCTGCTGAAGGAAGATGCCCCGGAGGCGCTGAAGGTCGTCCGTCACTCGGCTGCGCACGTGATGGCGACAGCGGTGCTGGAGCTGTTTCCGGAGACTAAGCTGGGCCATGGCCCGGCCACCGATGCCGGCTTCTTCTACGACTTCTATCGCGAAAAGCCGTTCACTCCGGATGACCTGGAGAAGATCGAGCAGCGCATGGCCGAAGTGGTGGCGCGGGACGAGAAGTTCGTGCGCGAGTACGAGCCGCGCGAGCAGGCACTCAGCGAGTTCAAGGCGAATGGCGACTTCATGAAGCAGCACTTCGTGGAGAAGTTCACCAAAGACGGTGAGCAGGTCTCGCTATACAAGAACGGGAGCTTCGTCGACTTCTGCCGCGGGCCGCACGTGCCCTCGACCGGCCGCGTGAAGGCGTTCAAGGTGATGAACCTCGCCGGAGCGTACTGGCTGGGCGATGAGAACAATCCGCAGTTGCAGCGTGTCTATGGCACGGCCTTCTACAACAAGAAGGATCTGGAGGCGCACTTCAAGCACCTGGAGGAGATCAAGGCGCGCGATCACCGTGTGCTGGGTAAGCAGCTTGACCTGTACTCCATTCAGGAGGTCGCTGGATCGGGCCTGATCTTCTGGCATCCGAAGGGCGGCATCATCCGCAAGACGATGGAAGACTGGATGCGCGAGGAGTGTCTTCGCCGCGGCTACAACCTGGTTTTTACGCCGCACATCATGAAGCGCGAGCTCTGGAAGATCTCGGGCCACGACGGCGTGTACTCGAAGGACATGTTCCCGCCGATGGAGCTGGATGACGCGGAGTACCGCGTGAAGCCGATGAACTGCCCCGGCCACATCCTGATCTACAAGTCCACGCCCAAGAGCTACCGCGATCTGCCGGCCCGTTATGCGGAGCTGGGCAATGTGTACCGCTTCGAGCGCAGCGGAACCATGCACGGCCTGTTGCGCGTGCGCGGCTTCACGCAGGACGATGCGCATATCTTTTGCACGCCGGACCAGGTCAAAGGCGAGATTGAGGCATGCCTTGATTTTGCGGAGTCGGTGCTGAAGACCTTTGGCTTCTCTGAGTATCGCGTGGAGCTATCGACCCGCGATCCCAACAAGCCGGGCGAGTTCTTCGGAACCGCGGATGATTGGGCGCACGCTGAAGGAGCCTTGAAGGAAGTTCTGGTCGGCCGTGGACTAAGCTTCCAGACCTTTCCGGGAGAGGCTGCCTTCTATGGACCGAAGATCGATGTGAAGCTCGTCGACGTCCTGGGCCGTCTATGGCAGCTATCGACGGTGCAGTTCGACTTCAACCTGCCACGCCGCTTTGAGCTGGAGTATGTCGGTGAGGATGGCGAGCGTCATCAGCCGGTGATGGTGCACCGCGCTCTGTTCGGAAGCGTGGAGCGTTTCTTCGGCGTACTGATCGAGCATTATGCCGGCGCATTTCCGCTGTGGCTTTCGCCGGTGCAGATTGGCCTGGTGCCTATCAGCGAAAAGCATCATGCCTACGCCGAGCAGGTAAAGCAGAAGCTTGAGGCTGCAGGCCTACGGGTCGAGCTGGATCTCCGCAACGAGAAGATGAATGCGAAGATTCGCGACTTCACGCTGCAGAAGGTGCCGTTTGTTCTGGTGATGGGTGACAAGGAAGCTGCCAGTGAAGCGGTAAGCGTGCGTACACGCGGTGTGGGTGATCAGGGCAGTGTGTCGCTGGCCGAGTTCATGACGCGTGCGCAGAGACTGCTGGAGTCAAAATCGCCGACGCTGTGATGCAGATGGTCAAACAAGTTCGAGAGCACGACTTCGCGATTGTCGAAACCGTGCTCTTGCCGTTTCAGGTGAAGTTGCTGGTTCAGAGAATCGTGACTTTGTGATCGGTAGTCTTCGTAAACGCGTGGACGACATTCCCGTTCAGGTCGACGTGGCGCAGCGTCATCAGAGCAGGTGTAACGGTCACATGGGTGAAGCCGTTTACCTGCACGGCGTATGGACCGCGTACTGACTCATCGATCACGATGCGATACAACGGAGCGCCGCCGCCGCCGGAGACAACGAAGGATGTGGGATGGCCGGCAAACTCCAGGTGCTGCAGGTCATGATCGTGCCCACACAGATAGACATGCGCGCCGGAGGAGCGGAGCAGCGGATCCCAGTCCTGCACCAGCATCGGTGTATCGCCACGCATGCCGTTGGAATAGACCGGGTGATGTCCTAACGCCACCAGAAAAGGTGTGGTGAGCGGCTTCGCCAGCTCCTCTTTGAGCCAGGCTAGCTGGTCCAGACGTTGCTGCTCCGTCATGCAATAAGACGTCCCATCACGGGTGGCGCCGTTGGGGAATGGCATGTTGCTATCCAACGCAAGGAAGGTCACCAGCGGATTGACTGCCGGGAAGGTAACGCGGTACCACTGCGACGGCATGGTCCAGCGAGTACCCCCTCTTTGGGCGTATTCCAACTGCGCCGAAAACTTGGAAATAGGAAGGTATTCATAGTCGTGATTTCCGGGGATGGCGTATGCGGGACAGTTGAAGACACCGGCGGGATACATCTGTTCGAACTGGGTTTGCCAGCGCTTGTCGTTCGAACCGTCGACCATCGGCGTATAAAAGTTGTCGCCGACCATCAACATCGCGCCTGTGGTGATGTTCTGTTGGGTGACGTATCGCTGCATGGCGGCAGCAACCAGAGACTGATTTGCATCGCCGGTTCCCCAATCGCCAATGACAAGGAAATCTGCGGTCGCGGCAGCATTGCCTGGAGAGTCATTGCCTGAGTGTGGACCGGAGCCGCCGCATCCGAGGAATGGACTACCGACTGCCGCAAGGGCACTGAATGCAAATGTCTGCTGGAGAAAACGCCGTCTGCTTACAACGGGTATGTCGGGATGGTCCCGCACAGCCATAGAAGAGATACCTCCCCTCTAACAGAGGAGATATGTTGTCCAACTCCGGTACAGCACCGGTTACTGCTGTAGATAGATGCCTTTCACGGCCTTCAGGTAGGCCGT
>JAEKKE010000186.1 GCA_019510535.1 Acidobacteriota bacterium | reverse complement strand
TGCTCGTACTTGGTCTGCAGCGAGTCATAGTGATTGGTGACATCCTGCGTGTTGTACGTGATATTTCCCCATGGCTGATACGGCCGGCGGGACTGTACTGAAGCTGTACCAGTCGTTGGAGAGGGGATGTTGATATCGTTCGTTCCATTCAGGTGAACGCCGCGGTTCCCTACATAGCCGATCTCCAGAACGTCATGATTCGAGAACTGCCGCTGGATGTTCAAGCTGTAGTGGATGTTTGTTCCCATGTTCAGATGGAGCCGGGTCGGCGACAGGGTGGGATTCGCAGTCGTCGAGCCGAGCTTCGAGCCCTGATAGTAGTCGGACAGGGTTCTTGGATTCACGGAGTACTGGGTCTGCGCCACCGTCTCCGACAAGCGGAACGGCAGTGTGTTCAGGTTCACTCGGCCGCTGGTTCCCTCCGGCTCATAGAACATTCCGAATCCACCACGAATCACGGTCTTGTTATTCAGGGAATAGGCAAGCCCGATTCTTGGCCCGAACTGGGTTTTGTCCGTATAAGTTGCATTCTTTGGAAGCTTTGCCTGGGCCGTGGTCTGGATGTACTGACCGAAAAACTGATAGGCCGTAGGAGCCGCCGGCTGCGCCGTCAGATCCGGTACGGTGCCGTCACCGGAAACGATGATCGGTTTCGACTGGGTAGGATCGAAGGTTCCAACCTGGCCTTTGTAGCCATCCAGCCATGGAGTGTACTCATAGCGCACACCGAGGTTCAGCGTGAGCCGTCCCAGGCGGACGTCGTCCTGCACATAGAACTGCTTCGACCACACCTGTCCTCCGAAGTTGATCGCTGGGTAGGCTCTGCTTCCGGTATTCGGCAGACCCAGCAGAAAGTCTGCGTAGGCGTCTCCACTGGCGCTTCCACTGAATCCGAAAGAGCCGGCGTAGATTTGGCTGTCGTAGCCTAGCCACTGGTAGTAGCGGACCAGTGTACCCATCTTGATGGATTGCTTTCCCTTCAGGATGGTGAAGTTATCGGAGATCTCCCATGCCTTGCGATCCTGCGACTTCGGACGCTGGTCAAAGGTCGATCCCTGGATGGAAGAGTATCCACTGAAACTGTAGTCAGGGAATGAGCTCTTTCCATCCCTCAGCGTCTCGCCCAATCCCGTGATGCCAAACTTTGCGTTGAAATCAGGCCCCTGCAGAAACGCCTGCAGTCGCACATGACTGGGGAGGAAGTGCGAGCGGATCTCGTTCACCATCGTCGACCCGAAATTCGTGATCAGCCCAGCAGCGATGTCCTGACCGATCGAGGTGAGATTGGCTGTGCCCAGCGCCGGCGCATTGTTCGGATCGACCTCATGGTTGGTCACATACACCCAGCGCGCAAAGAGGCGGTTCTTATCCGTCACCTGATGATCAAGCCGCACAATGTACTGATCGAAGTCGATCGCCTGCGAGGGCACAGCAGCAAAGGTTCCCGATGAGGTATTCTGCCGCGGAATGTACTGCTGAATGGCTAATGCCGGGGAGGACAGGCGGTTCGTGGGAATCGTATTGTTCGCGAACGGCAGCCCTGTCCGTGGATCCCGAATTGTCTTCGTACCGAAGTTGCCGGAGCGCTGCGCATCCGAAGGAACGATCATGTTGACTACCAGACCGTTACGCAGCCGCTGCCCTTCATAGTTGACAAAGAAGAAGGTGCGATCCCGGCCACTGTAAAACTTCGGGATGAAGAGAGGTCCACCAAGCGAGGCTCCGAACTGATTGCGCTTCAGAATTGCCCGGGTAGGAGAAAAGAAGTTACGGGCATCGAACTTCTCGTTTCGCAAAAACTCAAACAATCCACCGTGAAAACGATTGGTACCTGATTTCACGGTTGCATTGAAGAAGGCGCCACCACGGTTATATTCGGCGGAGTACGGGCTCTGCTGCACAGAAAACTCCTGCAGCGCATCAATGGAGGTCTGAATGAAAGTTCCGCCCTGGTGCTGCTCGCTCACATCGTTGCCATCCAACAGAAACGAGGTAGCACTGCCGCGGATTCCGCTGATTACGTTTCCGTTCACGACCTCCGGGCGGATGGCCAGCGAATTCCCCGTGGGCGGCAACAGCGCCGCCCCCGGAGTCAGAGATGCCAAACGATAGAAGCCACGCCCGTTGATCGGCAGCTCGGTCAACTGCTTGTTCGTGATTACCTGTCCGACCGTTGCACTGTCCGTGCTCAGCAGCGGGGCAGTCGTGCTCACCTCAATCGTCTCGCTGGTTGAGCCGATCTTCAGACTGAAGTCCTGGCGGACGATCTGCGCGACGTGCACCTCAATCCGTTGGGTCACCGCACCTTCAAAACCCTGTGCAGCGACCTTTACCGTGTAGTTACCCGCCACTACCGACGTAATCACGTAGTCGCCGTTCTCGTCGGTCTTTGCCGTCTGCGTGATGTTGGTATCGAGATTTGTAGCGCTGATCGCGGCGTTGACCACAGCACTTCCCTGCGGATCGGCAACATGGCCAACGAAGCGTCCCTGGTCTACCTGCCCTAGTGCGGAGACAGCCATGAAGAGAGATGCAAACGCGGCGCTTCCTAGCGACCTGGCAATTTTTTTGAGCAGCATATAGCGAACCATCACTTCCCCCCGATGCGAGGTACAGGCCTCCGAATCCGCCTCTCCTCAAAATCGGGACAAAAGGTACTACCTTTAAGAAAAACGTGTCAACGGAAGTTTTCGAGGAGGGCCTTTTTCAGCCGGGGGCGAGGTGCTTTTAAACCGATCCATGCCAAGGTCATCTGCGCCCCCTGGACGGAAGAAATAAAAGATTTCGTTGATCGCAGCTATCAGATCCAGCGCCAGTTCGAGTGTCCCGTTTTTTCTTTTGCAGAGGACGGGCCCATCCCTTGGAACGCAACGACCTCCTTCTTTATTGGTAGGCCCATTCCTTGCCAACCATAGGTGAAAGGGTTTGCTTGACAACACTGATGGCGGCTCGTATCGTCGTCTTTTTAGAAAACGTTTACTCGAATATCCACGACCCAAATCTAACGGGAGACAGCATGAACCCCCTCGCCAGGACAGTTCTCACGCCGCTCATCGCCTCCGTGTTTCTTGGTCTCGGTTCCAGCCAGATATCCGCACAGAGCCCAACCCTTAAAGTCGAAACCGACGCAGTTCTCTCTCCCGTCAGCCCCACCCTCTATGGCCTGATGACAGAGGAGATCAACTACTCCTATGACGGCGGCCTCTATGCGGAGCTGATTCGTAACCGCACCTTTCAGCACCGGGGCAAAAGCTTCGCCTCCTGGCTGCCGGCCTCTCGCGGCAATGGTGAGGTTGAGATCGACAGCGGCTCGGACGGTCCCAGCACAGCGCTTAGCTCAAGCATGAAACTGACCATCAAGATCCGCAGCGCCGGCGATGAAGCAGGAGTGGCCAATACCGGTTTCTGGGGGATGGGAGTCAAACCATCCACCACCTACACCGGCGGACTCTATGCGAAAGCTGAATCCCCCATGAAGGCGCATATTCGGCTGATCGCCGATCAGACCGGGGAAGCTGTCGCGGAGACCACAGTAGATCTGAGCGGCGGAGCATGGAAGCAATACGAGTTCAAGATGGCCTCGAAGGCCGGAATCACCGCCTCCGCGCAGCATCATCTCGAAGTCCTCTTTGACCGGCCGGGAACCGTCTCATTGCAACTGGTTTCGGTGATGGCCCCGACGTATCACAATCGCGCCAATGGAAATCGTCCAGACCTGATGGAGATGATGGCAGCGATGAAGCCCAACTTCCTGCGTCTTCCTGGCGGGAACTACCTTGAAGGCGACTTCATCAAGGAACGCTTCAACTGGAAGGAGACCATCGGACCTCTGGTCGATCGTCCGACGCACCGGAGCCCCTGGAACTACACCTCGTCCGACGGGCTGGGCCTGCTTGAGTTCCTGGAGTGGTGCGAGGACCTGAAGGTCGAGCCTGTGCTGGCCGTCTACGCCGGCTACTCCCTCAAAGGTGAACATGTCACCGGAAAAGATCTGGAGCCGTTCATCCAGGATGCCCTCGACGAGATTGAGTATGTCACCGGCGACACCAGCACGAAGTGGGGCGCGGTACGGGCAAAGAACGGCCATCCGGCTGCCTTCCCGCTGCACTACATCGAAATCGGCAACGAAGATTATTTCGACAAGTCCGGTTCGTATGACGACCGCTTCCAGGCTTTCGCAAAAGCGATCCGTACCAAATACCCGCAATACAAATTGATCTCAACTGCACCCAACACCAAGGGAGATCCTGATGTGCAGGATGACCACTACTACAGGAATCCGGAGGAGATGTTCGCCCTTGTCCACAAGTACGACGACGCGGACCGCAAGGGCCCGAAGATCTTCGTAGGAGAGTGGGCCACGCGTACCGGATCGCCGACGCCCGACTTCGGCGCCGCCCTCGGAGACGCGGCCTTCATGGCAGGCATGGAACGCAACAGCGATCTCATCGTTATGGCCGCATATGCTCCCCTGATGGTGAACGTCAATCCAGGCGGCATGCAATGGTCGTCTGACCTGATTGGCTACGATGCCATACGCTCCTACGGATCGCCCTCGTACTATGCCCAGGTGCTCTTCGCGAACCATCTAGGCGACCACACGGTGAAGACCACGGCGAGCGGGGAGAACCCACGCTTCTTCTGGTCGGCCACCGTTTCCACGGCAGAAAAAGTGCTTCACCTCAAGCTGGTTAACGGATCGAGCTCGGCTCAACCGCTTACTCTCGAGATTCCCAATGCCGCGTCAGGCAGCGCTACGGTCTATACCCTGCATGGAGCCAGCCGCTGGATCACAAACACCATCGAACACCCCGACGTCATCAAACCGGTAAAGTCGAGTGCGACCTGGAAGCCACAACTCTCTCACAACGTGCCTGCAAACACGATTGAGGTCATTGATATTCCGTTGAAGTAAAACCCGGAGTTACAACATCCTGCAGGTCTCTCGTTCATAGGCCTGCAGGATGGCTGCGATACTCATCCCCACATCCTCCTCAGTCGTTGCCCAGGACGAAACACTGATCCTCATCGCCTTGTGTCCTTTCCAGACCGTCCCCCCACACCAGCAAACGCCATCGCGCTGCACCCTGTCGATCACCCGTTCCGTCACTTCGTCAGAGCCGAAAGAAACCATCACCTGGTTCAGGACCACATCGTTCAGAACCCGAAGACCTCCCTTGCACAGGCCTTCTGCAAACGCTTCGGCATGGCTACAGGTACGTTCGATCTGTGCGGCGATGCCCTTTCTGCCAAGATTGCGCAAGGCGGCCCACAACTCCACCGCACGTGCGCGGCGGGAAGACTCCGGACACCACTGCATCGGCTCCCGTTTAGATAGCGGCCCATAGTAGGCCGCGGAGATCGCCATCGCTCTCCGCAGCGCTTCTTTGTCGCGGACAATTGCGATACCGCAGTCCTGCGGCGTGTTGAGCCATTTATGGCCGTCGGTCGCCCATGAATCCGCCTGCTCCAGACCGTGCGCAAGATGACTTCGCTTCGGCGTAGCTTTCGCCCAGAGACCGAACGCTCCGTCAACATGAACCCATGCGCCAGTTGCCTTTGCAACCTCACAGACCTCCGCAATGGGATCGCAGGCCCCCGAGTTGACATTCCCAAGCTGTGCGCAGATCACTGCTGGCCCTTCGATCCGCGGGATCAACGAAGCACGCATCCTGCCTTGGTTGTCTACTGGCACTCGATGGACGCGCTCCCGGCCAAAACCCAGCAGGGCAAGCGCCTTCAGCATGGTGGCATGTACTTCCTCGCCCACAATCACCGCGATGGGCGGCGCGCCGAACATGCCATCGGCTTCTACGTCCCATCCAACACCTTGAAGCAACGCGTGCCGTGCCGCGGCAAGCGCCGTCACATCGGCCATCTGTGTTCCTGTTACCAGCGCTCCACCTGAATCCGCAGGCAACTCAAAAAGATCGATCAGCCATGCGAGTACAACTTCTTCGAGATAGGCCGAGACAGGAGACAGCTCATAAAGACACGCATTCTGGTCCCATGCATCCGCCAGCCAGTGCGCGGCGACCGTTACCGGAATGGACCCGCCGATCACTCCACCGAAAAAGCGGCCACCCATCACCGCCATCGTGGCCGGCGAACCGGCTTCATCCAGCAGACGCAGCACCGCTTCCGCCGCCTGCCCCTCTTCCGGCATCTCACCTCCCAACACATCCATTGCCTGAAACGCTGCTTCGGGAATGCCGACATGACGGTCATTGATCGTTGAGAGGTATGTCTGCGCATACTCCGCAGCCTGCACCAGAAGCGGAGCATACGGATTTCCACGTAGCTGTTTCGCGGCATCCCCGACAGTAAAAGCCGATAAGAACGACGTATCACCCATAACCGTCAAAATAGCACAAGCCGGTTACTATCGATGCCTCCCTTTTCAGAGGTACGATATCTTCGTGCGGCCACCGGGTTCGGAGAAAAAATCAGGACATGTCCCTTTCCAGATGGTCGGCGGACATCTGATCCTCGATTTCGTGAATACGCTTGACTGGCGCTTTCGGCCGTCGGGAGCGGAAGAACTGATCAAGGACTATGGAGATCTTCTGCGGTTTACCGCCCAGTGCGGCTTGTTGAACCGCTCGGAGGTGTCCCGCATCCGCGCAAATGGGAGTCCAGGCACAGGACAGCAAGTGTTGACCGCAAGCAGAAGGTTACGAGAGACGCTCGCAACCATCCTCTACGACATTCTGGACCTGCAATCTCCTGCAGCGGCAGCCGTTGCCACCCTGCACGCCTATGTGGCGTCCGCCCAGCGCGAACAGGAGTTGGGGCGGCAGGAGAACCGTCTGGTATGGATGTGGAGCCCAAAATCGGCAGGTGCAATAGAGCTCCCACTCTGGAAGCTCTCCGTCGGAGCTGTAACGCTGCTGACGTCCAATCACATGAGCACGCTCAAAGCATGCAGCAACCAGGAGTGCCGCTGGCTGTTTCTCGATGTCAGTAAGAGCCGGTCAAGACGATGGTGCGACATGAAGCTATGCGGCAACCGGCTGAAAGCAAAAAGATTCAGGGAGAAAAAGGAATAGAGCATTTTCCCTGTGGGTGTAGAGTAGGGCTTCCGTATCTATGGGCGTTTTCCGCAATGGAAACGCCGCTGCACTCCCCTTCCGGGCTACCCAGCAACAGCGAAAATGCTCTAGCCTGGTCATCACAGCCCCGCAAGGCTCTGCAACGACCAGGCCCGGTTTCTTCTACTTCACCGGCTTCAGATTTAACTCAAAGAAATGCACGGGTTCCGCAGACCCTTCCGCGGTAACCGTGATGTCCTGCAGGCTTCCTGATGCGATCTCAAATGTTCCGGCATTTGCGGTCTTGATCTGCTTCGGACCGGGGGTCGCTTCCATGGGAACGGTCAGAACATGGTCGCCCATCTTCACTACGAACTTTCCTCCCGTGGGATTGGAGTCCTTCGGAGTCGAGTACTTCACCTCAACCTCGTACCGTCGCGCTTTGTCCGAACGGACATTCCAGGTCAAGGAGTTCCCGGCCTTCTCTAACCCATCGACGAAGTACTGGGCAGTCTTGCCGTCGCCATAGACAAAGCCAGCTCCATGCGCAGCGGCATCGAAGCCCAGAAGCCGGTTCGGCCCTGACGTCGCCTGCAGTAGCCGTCCCATCTGCCCGCGAACAGGGCCTTCGGTCCTTAGCACTATGACCGTATCAACCGAGTCCGGAGCCGTTGCCGGGACATGCACCAGCAGGTCATTTCCTTCCACGGCAGTCTTCAAAGGATGCTTTGCGCTATCGCTCAGCAGATAAGCCTGCGTCACCTTACTGCTCAGTCCCCCGACAAGGAGCTTTCCGTCAGATGGCCAGTTCATGACATGCAGGTACAGGGTGTTTCCCTTGACGGTGGAGTCTCCCCAAGCCTGGCGGTCTAACGGAGTTCTCTCGGTACCGTGAATGCTTTCTCCATTCACCGCCATCCACTTTCCGATGCCGGCCAGGATCTCCGCGTCAGGCGGGTCGATGGTTCCGTCTCCCTTCGGTCCGATGTTCAACAGAATGTTGCCACCCTTTGCGGAGGTCTTCGCCAGCAATTGGACGAAGTACGGTACCGGCTTATGAACCGGGTCGAGCTTGTCATAGCCGTATGACTCGTTCGTTGTCGGAATTGCCTCCCAGTCTCCCGGGGTCGGCCGCAATTCCTCAGGACGATCGGCCGTGTCCAGGTAGTCTCCGAGATTCACGCCTTTGGTCCGGGCGGCGCGTCCGTTGATCACCACATTGGGATCAGCCTCGCGGACCGCCTTCACAATCCTCGCCTGCTCGTAAAAAGGCAGCTTGCTGGGGGTATCGAACCAGAGGATGTCCGGGTGATATCTGGAAATGAGCTCCTTCAGTTGGGGAATCGCTTTTCCATCGATGTACTTATCGACCTTGGCTACCAGCTCCGGATGCGCGTTGTACCAGTTGAGCCCACCAAAGAGTCCCTTGTCGCCGGCCGGATTGGTATAGTCCCAGTCGTTTCCTGGAGCATTGGGGTCTTCCCAATCGAAGGCATGCGAGTAATAGAAGCCGACGTGCAGACCTTCTGCACGGGCGGCATCCACGAGCTCCTTCAAAGGATCGCGCTGGAAGTGTGCAACATCGCGAATGTTGTACTTGTTCACCTCCGAAGGCCAGATGGCAAACCCGTCGTGGTGCTTCGACGTGATGATGACGTATTCCATGCCGGCAGCCTTCATCTGCCGTACCCAAGACTTTGCGTCGTACGCATCGGGATGAAATTTGGCGGCAACCTCATTCTTGTAGGTCTCCACCGGAATGCGGTTCACCCGCATGATGTGTTCGGCGTATCCAGGATTCGGACGATCTTTCCACTCTCCCCCGAGAACGGAGTAGGCTCCCCAGTGCACAAAGCATCCAAACCGGGCCTCCCTCCACCACTCCAGCCGCTGATCCCGCGTCTTCAGCGAGGCTGCATACCAACCTGAAGTCGCATCTTTAACCGCGGCAGCATCCTTAGGAGCGGCATCGCCGACCTTCATCGGCTCATTGCCCGTGTCCAGTTGCCGCTGTGCTTCATCCGGCGTCATGTGTTGCGCGTACCCCACAGCATGCAGCGCCAAAACCATGGCGGACGAACAGCAGACAGACCGGACAAAACCTCGCATACCCAAAGCACCTCGAACGCTGAACATCATGCGCACACACAAACTCCCTACTCTTCTGAGCGCACACAGCCTATCACGCTTGAATTTCACTTGTGAAATATATTTTTTACAGGAGGATTGACTGGCAATCTGCATGGGGTCCATAGTGGGTCAGTTCACCCGCGTTGATTCATGACGTCCGCAAAGGAGCAAGATGGACCTCACGCGCCGTAACTTCCTCGTAAGCAGCAGTGCCACCCTTGCCGCGGGATCACTGTCGCTCCATGCCTCACAACCGGCACAAAAAGAAGCTGCCCCTCTCGCCGGCCGGGCCGCGTGGATGCAGGACCAGCGTTACCGCTGGGGAGTGATGACCCACTATCTGTCAGACTGGCAGGCGCGCGATCACAAGCTTGAGATGACCGTCGAGCTCTGGAACAAGCTGGTAAATGGGTTCGATGTAGAGGCAATGGCGAGACGCCTCCATTCCGTGGGCGCGGGACGCTATCAGATCAGCATCGGCCAGAACTCCGGCTACTATCTCTCACCCAACGCAGCCTATGACAGGATTGTGGGTAACAGTCCAAGTAAATGCTCGCATCGCGACCTGGTAGCCGACCTTTATGAGCCGCTCAGCCGGTATGACATCAAATTAATGGTGTACCTGCCTTCCGGTGCACCCGCGCAGGACAAGGCCGCCGTTGCGGCTCTGGAGTGGGCAAACGGGCCACATGCGAACAAGAACTTCCAACGCAAGTGGCAGCAGATTATTGAGGAGTGGTCTCGCCGGTGGGGACAGAAGGTCTCCGGCTGGTGGTTCGATGGTTGCTACTTCCCAAATACGATGTATCGCAGCGCAGACGCACCCAACTTCACCAGCTTCGCAGCAGCCGCCCGGGCCGGAAATGCTGCTTCCTGCGTCTCATTCAATCCCGGCGTGCTCTATCGCTTTCTATCGGTAACTCCTGAAGAAGATTTCACTGCCGGAGAGATCGACAAACCAGAATTTGTCGCCATCCGCCGAGCCGAAAAGGGGCAGGTTGATGGAACACAGCTCCAAATGCTCAGCTTTCTCGGCGAGAAGTGGGGCTCCGGTGCACCCCGCTTCACTTCCGAGCAGGTGGTGGCTTTCACGGGAAATATCCTGAACGCCGGTGGCTCCTTCACCTGGGATGTCCCGGTGGAGCTTGACGGGACTATCCGGGATGTCTATCTCGATCAACTGATGGCTGTCAACAAAGCATTCCCGAGAGAGGCCAAGGCATAATCAAACTCCGGATCCCAATGCGCTCTGCTGCGGCATCGGGAGAATGTAGCCGGACCTGGGTGATAATGGCTGACGTATTCGATTCCAGGGCCAGAGGCTGCACACCGCACGATGCCTATCGACAAGAGCCAGCGTTCGCCCTCCGGGCCGTTGCAGGCAACTCCGCCCGCCGAGGTTCGTGCCGATGATCGGCACCCAAAGATCTCACCCGTTACCGGCTGGCTGATCTTCATCATCGTATGTGCCGGAATCCTGCTTCGTCGTGCCGATGATCGGCACCCAAAGATCTCACCCGTTACCGGCTGGCTGATCTTCATCATCGTATGTGCCGGAATCCTGCTTCGCCTTTCTTTTTTTGAGCCTGAGATCGCTCGCAGTCCTGACGAGAGAACCTATACCCGGCAGGCAAACGTCCTGCTGGACCAGGGCGCCTCCGGCCTTCGTATGCTCGGCGAGGAACTTGTCCGGAACCCAATGGAAGTCGGCATGGCACCCTCCCCTGTACGTGTCGGGTATCTCGGGCTCCTCGCGGGATATATGGACATTACCGGAGACCGGACAATACTCGCCGGTGCGCGACTCTCACTCCTCGCGAGCATTGCAACCCTGATCCTCGTAGCCTTCGCTACGTGTCGCCATCTCTCACCCATAGCGGCGGTGATCGCCGTCCTGTTTTATGCTGTTCTTCCATTTGAGCTGATGACCGGCAGGCGAGCCTGGCAGGAAGCGGTCATCTCACTTCTCGCAACGGCTTTGCTTGCTTTAGCAATCGAGCTCCCGGGATTACGTGGCCTGCCGCGCCTGTGTGCTTATTTTGCCTTCATCATCGCCGGCGTACTATCGCTCTCGACCAAAGAGAACATCGGCATCGCCTTTCTCCTCTGCACGACCGGCCTGTTGGGAGCCGCTATTCTACGAAAAGATCGTTTCACGGTTGTGGGCGCCGCGGTAAGCTTGGGTGCGGCAATGATGGTCACAGCAGCCATCCTGGCAACTCTCTTCGGGAGCCTGGGAAAATATGTGACCCTTCAGCGGATTGCAGAGAAAGTCTCCGCCGTGAATGTATACGACCAAACCTATAGCGTGGGTCCAGCCTGGATGTTGCCTGCGGCGATCGTTCGAGTTTGCCCCCTGGTGGCGGTCGGCGCACTCGCAGGTATCACAATCGCAATCTATCACGCAGTCAAGGCCCGCAGCCTGAGCGAGGCCGGTCTGCCGTTCGCGCTAGCGGGATACTGCATCGTGCTCCTCCTGGCACAGGTCGTCTCCCAACGGATGAACCTGCGGTATACCGCTCCCATATACTCCTCGCTTTGCATGCTTGCCGGTGCAGGATGCGGCTGGATAACCGTACAGCTCCATCGCATGATGCGACCACTCGGCAGTCCGCTTGCATGGGGCATCCTAAGTGTCGTCCTCGGAGTAGCAGCATTACGCGACGTAAACTTTGCCCGCTACTATCTACTCAACACAGGTATGCAGGACCTCGCGCTGCGACCAGTTCTCGGCGAGCCTCCGGCTCAGCCTTCCTCTTCCAATCCAAGATAAGGATGACAAGGTCCCTCGGAATATGAGCACACCCGGTAAATTCGGTTCGTGGAAGTCAGAGCGGCTGCGTGCTCTCGCGGTGGCCGCTGTCTTACTCGTATGGCCGGCATACTACCTCACCGGCTACTACCTCTTCCCAGACCGGGCACAGGCTTCGACCCAGGAACCCCATCCCACGCCAAAGAGTGCTCCCACCGGTCCAATGTCCGAATCCATCTCCGCCCGCATCGACCAGGCCCTTCACCTGATCGAGGCGAATCAGCCCGGCAAGGCCGTTCCTCTTCTTGAAGAAGTCGTCGCATCAGACCCGCGGAATGCCGTCGCCTGGAACAATCTTTGTGCAGCTAACACGATGCTGATGTCCTACAACATTGCCATCCAGGACTGCGGAAAAGCGCTTGCGATACAACCGGACTTCCAGTTGGCTCGCAACAATCTCGCATGGGTGCAAGGTGAGGTTCGTAAAACGCAAAAGATCCTGGCCGATGAGGAGCAGATCGCGCCTGCAAAAAGGGACTCGGCCTTCTATCTGGAAGAGGGCCTCAATTTCCTCCATCTCGGCGACTACGCTCAGGCCATAGCAGCATGGCAGCGCGTTCCTTCACATGACGCACAGGGTCCACTGGCTGCCAACAACATTGGTACTGCCTACATGTTCCAGCACGACCCGCAGCAGGCGCTGGACTGGTTCAGAAAGGCCTTGCAATTGAACCCCACCCTCACCCTCGCACAGAACAACATCGCATGGGCAAATGAGGAGATTGCGAAACAACAGCAAACGCCTACGCCGAGGAAGCCCGGCACCAAATGACGGCGGCCGATCTTACACAGATGGCTGTCCTTATACCCGCGCGACGGCTGGAGCCCGGTCTTGCCCCCATGATTCACGAACTCAGTGAAGCGGGGTTTGGGGCGATTATTGTCGTCGACGACGGCATGTCGGCCACTGACTATCCGGCCTTCGCTGCCCTGCAACAGATTCCTAGGGTTCATCTCCTGCGCCACGCCGTCAATCTCGGCAAAGGTCGTGCCCTCAAGACAGGCATCAACTTCTTTCTCGACAAGCTGACCGGCTTCTCCGGCTTGATAACCGCCGATGCAGATGGCCAGCACGCGGTAAGCGATATTGTGCGCGTCGCAGAAGCCTTGGGAACTCATCCCTCATCCACGAACAGCGGTTTTGGGCTGCCGCGCCTTCTCCGGGGATGTTCCGCTTCGCAGCCGATTGGGCAATAGATTGACGAGGATTGTCTTTCATTTTTTCAGCGGACACAAAGTCACCGATACACAGACCGGACTTCGTGCCTTTTCCTCCGCCCTGCTGCCCGAGCTTCTGGCTCTTCCGGGAGAACGTTATGAATACGAGATGACGGTCCTCGCTCACCTGAGCGCGAAGGGGGTTTACCCTGTCGAAATCCCGATTCAAACCATCTATATCGACGGAAATCGCTCCTCCAGCTTTCAGCCTCTTCGCGATTCGATGCGCATCTATTTTGTGCTGCTGCGCTTCTTCGCATCGTCGCTGATCTCGGCGGGTCTCGATCTGGTGTTCTTTACCTTCGCTTTCTGGTTGACGCACAACGTACTCACCGCCATGATCGCCGGGCGGCTGAGCTCTCTCGTCAACTTTGCGTTGAACCGGAAGCTGGTCTTTCATAGCCATCGATCGGTCGCCTCGACTCTGTGGCGCTACTATCTTCTGGCGATTCTGCTGGCGGCCATCTCGTATGGAGGCATTCGCGGACTCTCTGAGGGGTTTGGCTGGAACGTTGTCCTCACCAAGATCCTTGTCGAGAGCGTGCTCTTTCTACTGAGCTTCTCGGCACAGCGGCTGCTTGTCTTTGGCAGCGATCAGCGAGGCTGAACGTTGCGTTGTTGCTGTGCCCAGGCGAG
>JAEKKE010000517.1 GCA_019510535.1 Acidobacteriota bacterium | reverse complement strand
TATGCTTGCTTGTACGCTGGCAAGAGGGGAATGGTTCCCCCCAATTTACCTACGAGTTACCTACGAGGCGCTCTCAGTGGTCGTCTCTGGAGTATTGTCTCGCTTTACGGTCATGCCTGACTTAAGAGTTCGCAATACTTTGAAGCGCCCAATCACAATCTCCTGCCCTTCTTTGAGGCCAGAGAGTACCTGAATCTCGGTCGCGCCTGTAACTCCGGTAGCGACTGGGACAAAGCGTACGGCCGGCTTGCCGTTCTTGGGCTCCAG
Source organism: Acidobacteriota bacterium (assembly GCA_019510535.1). Taxonomy (GTDB): domain Bacteria; phylum Acidobacteriota; class Terriglobia; order Terriglobales; family Acidobacteriaceae; genus Terriglobus. The sequence goes on along the minus strand of JAEKKE010000517.1, from coordinate 5,188 downwards.
AAGGTAGACCCCCTGAATCGGATTGGCTTTGATGCCTGCTGCTTTGGTTGCCGCCTCAGTGGTCTTCTTTGTGGAGGCGTAGATACTCTCAATGGCCGGGTCGCGCTGTACCAGGGCCTGGATCGGCAGGCTGAGAGCGTTTTCCACCTTCGCCGTTGTGATTTTGGCGGTGCAGGAGAGTCCGGGCTTCAGATCGTCGGAGACCTCGTCAAGGGTGACAACCACCTTGAAGTCCTTGGCTTCTTCGGTGCCGGTGGTCGACTGCGAGGTGGCAATGCCGGTGGTGCGCAGCAGCGCCTGGTCGCCCACCTCGGTAACGTGACCTCTAAAGCTGCGGCCGGGCAGGGCATCGATCGTCACATTCACCGTTTGGTCCATCTTGACGTTCACGATGTCGGTCTCATCGACCTTAACCTCCGCGGTGATGACCGACATGTCAGCCAGAGTCATCAGCGTAGAGCCGAGGGCGTTCTGAATACCGGTAACCATGGTCTCGCCCTCACGGACGGGAACGTTGGTGACAAGGGCGTCAAAGGGCGCACGGGAAATGGTCTTATCCAGCGTGTCGAAGTTAGCGCGCTGATTGGCAACCGCTTGCTGAATCTTGCTCGCGGAGGAATCTGCCTGAGCCTTCGACTGGTTCAGTGAGGCCTCGCGCTGTGCCACGGTCGCAACAGCTACCTCGTAGGCAGCCTTTTTGGCGTCGTAGTCCTGCTTGGAGATGAGTTTTTCCTGGTAGAGCTGCTCAAAACGGTTGTAATCAAAACGTTTCTGAGTCAGATCGGCCTTTGCCTGGATGACGTTGGCCTCAGCGGTCTTAATCGCGGCCTGCGAGGAGCTGAGATCGGTTTTCGCCGCAGCAATGTTCGCGGTCTGGGCAGCCACAGCCGACTCGGGCTGAACGCTCTCGATGGCCGCAAGCGTCTGGCCCCTCTTTACGTGATCGCCTTCTTTCACGTAGAGGTGCGTAATGCGGCCGAAAGCGGTGGCGCCGACATTTACATAAGTCTTCGGTTTGATCTGACCGGTGCCGCTCACGATGGAGAGAAGCTCCTGGCGGGTGACCTTCGCTGTGGCTACCGGTGTAACCCCGGAACGGCTTTTCGCAATGGAAGCGACGACGACAGTCGCAAGAACCAGGACAACAGCAAGAATGGCAACGATTTTTTTTGCGCTCATGGGCGATTTTCGCGGGAACCTCTGCAGAGCTTCAATACGCAACCGGATGCGGATTGGTTTCATGGTTTCGAAAAAAGCTCCATGTACAAATCACGTTGCCGGTAAGGATGGTGACCATCATATCAGCGGAGCGTCAAACGGATGTACTCCTGCCAGGTTGAGTTCGGTCGAAAACCGCACTAAAATGGGGCGTACAACCCTCGGAGTGTTGTCATCGTTATGAAGACCTGTGGTTTCCTTCTGCTCGGCGCAAGTTTAGTTTTTTCTGCGACAGTCGGAGGAGCAGTCGCCTATGGACAGGACGCTCAGTCCGGTGACAGCAATAGCCCTGCTGCCAAGCCGCAGGTCGTGGAGCATCCCGACCCATTGAAGCGTCGTCTCTCTGACCGCGAGCGCATTCAGCAGCAGAAGGACCTCAAGAAAGAAATCAAGGGCGAATACAAGAAATGGCTCGATCAGGACGTCGTCTGGATCATCACGGACGAGGAACTGCAGGCGTTCAAGCAGCTCTCGAATGACGAGGAGCGCGACGCATTCATCGAAGCTTTCTGGCAGCGCCGGAATCCGAACCCGGATTCGCCCGACAACGAGTACCGCGAAGAGCACTACCAGCGCATCGCTTACGCGAACGAGCACTTTGCCGCCGGTAAGCCTGGCTGGAAGACCGACCGCGGCCATATCTATATTGCCTACCGCAAGCCGGACAGCATCGATTCGCACCCCTCGGGCGGACAGTATGAACGTCCCATCGATGAGGGCGGCGGTTCCACCTCGACCTACCCATTTGAGACCTGGCACTACCGCTATCTTGAGGGTGTCGGCGACAACATCGATATCGAATTTGTCGATACCTGCATGTGCGGCGATTACCACATGACCATCGACCGTTCTGAAAAGGACGCTCTAAAGATGGTTCCAGGCGCCGGTCTCACGCTCTACGAGCAGTGGGGGCAGGGAAGCAAGACTGACCGCTTTACGCAGGGTGCTATGGAGCAGCTCGGTCTTGGACCCCGCAGCTCCATGAACCCCGCCGTTCCTCTTTGATGTCCGTACGGACTATGTGAAGGTGACGAACGAGACGGTGATTGTTCCCCTGACGCTTCAGGTGAAGAACCGCGACGTGACCTTCTCCAATAAGGATGGCGTGTCGACGGGTACGGTCAACATTCTTGGCCGCGTAACCAACCTGAACCACAAGGTTGTGCAGACCTTCGAAGATACGGTCAGCATTCAGGTTCCAAGCGAGCTCCTGTCGAAGACGCAGGACAACGTTTCAGTGTATTGGAAGTCCCTGCCGCTGAAGCCGGGGCTATATAAGGTGGACATCGCGATTAAGGATGTCAACAATCCTGACCACATCGGTACCTGGAAGCGCAGTGTAAACGTGCCGAAGTTCGACGACGACCGCCTGTCGGCCTCCAGCCTGATTCTGGCCGACAAGATGGAGCGGGTCAGCACCCACGAGATCAGCACCGGCAACTTTGTGATCGGGAACACCCGTATCCGCCCGCGTGTCTCGGCTGGTTCCGGAGTTCCGGTTACCTTCAAGCGCGACCAGAGCCTGAATTTCTGGATGCAGGTTTACAACCTCGGCATCGACGAAAAGAGCAAGGTCAACAGCGCTAAGATCGAGTATCAGATCACCGATCTATCGAATAACAAAGCACTTCTGGATGCGACAGAGGAGACAGCGAAGCTGAATCCGCATGCCGACCAGGTGACGTTGGAGAAAAGTGTCCCGCTTGCCAGCCTGCAGCCTGGCAAGTACCAGGTAACCATCAAGGTGGATGACGGCGTCTCAAAGCAGCAAATCGCTGAGTCAGCACCGTTTGTTGTGGAGTAATATTGCAGGTCAGGAAGCCGGAAAGCTGCATAGCCGGGCCGAAGGAGCACCGGCGGCAGAGGCAACCTGAAAACGCTGTCCAGGCTGTTATGCAGGGACGCGGATTTTCTGGAATTGGCTGGCGCAGTGTTTCGTGTGCAAGCGCAGTGAAGCGAGTCCGACTCCAATCCGTATCGTTGCTTCTGGTATTGATGCCAGTGGCGATTGGCGTTGCCGTCGCACAGCCCAGAGGGGCTGATGTGTCAGGTATCGTGCGTGATGCCCATGGGTTTCCCCAGATGGGCGCCCTCGTACAGGCACTTCTACCGGACGCCACTCCTGCCGGAATGGCGGTGACAGACCTGAAGGGTCACTACGTCATCCGGAATCTCACTCCTGGAAAATATCAGGTACGCGCAAGTGCGGCTCTGTTCCTGCCGTCGATGCGGGGCGATCTTCGCCTTCGCGCCGGGGCTCAGGCCATCGTTAACCTGACGCTGACGACTCTCTTCGAGGAGAGCCGGTGGCTTCCTGCTGAGCGTCGCCAGCCGGACGAACCAGCCGATGAGTGGACCTGGTCGCTGCGTACGGCGGCAAACAGGCCGATTCTGCGCCTGGCAGGCGATCAGGACGTGGTGTTGATCTCTCCTGGACCTGAGACCCCGCGGCGCGTCAGCCATACGCGGGTTGAAGCGATCAGTGGAGACGGTTTTGGCGGCGGCGGAGTTAAGAATGCCGTCACCTACGGCACTGCCAGCAGCGACGGGTACGGCACCCTTGTCCGTGCCGGCAGCAGCGTCGTGAGTGGACCCTATGCGATGGGTGCCGCCACGGAAGGTTCTGTGGTCTATCAGCAGCCTGCTGGCATGTTCGGCTATACCCGCACCCGGGTCTCATTCCAGGACCACCCCGAAATGATGGGACAAGGGGGCGCGAGCGGATACCAGGCATATACGATTGACTCCGCTGAAGTGATGAACTTCGGCGACATGCTTTCCCTGGAAGTCGGTAGCTCTCTGCGCGCCGTACGTATGGGGGCTGCCTCCGTTGAGGCGCGTCCCTTCGTAAAGCTGGCGATGCATCCCAGCGATATGCTGGTGCTGAGTTATCGTATGGCTCGCTCTCGCGAGACGCAGAGCGCGGACGATATTGATGCCGCCGATGCGCCTCTTCCAGTCGCCGTGCTGCAGGGAGACCGCATGCTACAGGAGCGCGGTACCCACCAGCAATTTGCCGCGACGCTCCGGAACGGTAAGGGAAGTATCCGTACGGCATACTACCGGGATTCGATCGATCGACCCATGGTGGCCGGTATCGGGCCTGTTACCGGTTCTCAGTTGGCGCATGGAACCATGCTGGCGGATGCAACGACCGGAACCGCCCGAATGATGGGAGATGCGTATACCTCCGTCGGTTGGAGCGTTTTTGCGAGCGAACAGCTAGGGCAGAACGTCTGGACGACAGTCGAACTGAACACGGGCGATGCCTTGTCGGTGATCAACGCTCCACAAACGTCGTCTCAGACGGTCACCCGGTTCCGTGCGGGTCGCACGAAATCGGCCTCAGTGGGAATTAAGGCGCTGCTGCCAGCTTCGGGGACACAGCTTCGCACAAGCTATCGCTGGCAGAATGAGCAGACGGTCACGCCTGTGAACCTCTTCTCGGCCATGAGCCGTCAGCCCTACCTGAGCTTGTCTGTACGGCAGCCGCTTCGCATTCGCCGCCTCCGGCTCGAGAATATGGAGGCGTTCCTCGACGTCACCAACCTGCTGGAGCAGGGCTATCAGCCGTATCTCTCCTCCGACGGCAGAACCCTTTATCTGGCTCAGGCGCCGCGCATGCTTCAGGCAGGGCTCGCGTTTACCTTCTAGTCTCCAGAATCTAAAAACTTCCTGTTGTAAATGTTGTCATCCCGAACGAACGGGTCCCCAGCCAGCTTCGCTGGTTGAGGTGGTGAATTGAAGGACCTGCTTTTCAATGCTTCGGATGGCAAATCTCTTTATCCTATGTCACGAACTTTAGACACCGGACACTAGATCAGCTTCAAGTTTGCTACTCACGAAAGCTAAAGGGCGAGGGCCGCTGGCCTCGCCCTTTAGCTTTATGTACCTGAAGATCAGGCGTTGTAGGTGCTCGAAGAGACACGGCCGCCGCGGCCGGTCCAGTTGGTGTGGAAGAATTCGCCAC
>JAEKKE010000447.1:2031-5971 GCA_019510535.1 Acidobacteriota bacterium | reverse complement strand
GCCGGCGAAGCCGATCTTCTTCCCGAATGACATGATCCCCGTAGGTTCGCATGGAGGCATTACACCGGCGCAGACCTTCTATCGAAACGGGCACCAGTACTTCACCGATTCCTACAACACTTACTGGTATAACCAGACCGCCGTTAGCGATCTGTGGATCGTGGAGGACGGTGTCTGCCGTCCCATCGTTTCGGCGGGCTGGGTCGAGCCTGGTCCTCATTACTGGACGACTCTGGATAGGCTCGATATCAAGAGCAAGATGCCGCCAGGGAAACCGGAGGGCGTCTTCTTTGTCTGGACCGATCGCAATCATGATCATTCGGTTCAGGCCGACGAGGTAGAGTTCACCCGTCCGGCGGTGCGTGGTGCAGCGGGTGTAGTAATACAGCCTGACCTTTCCGTCATCAGCGGAGGTCCTTACCAGCTTGCTGCAACTGCCGTCGACAAAGCAGGCGTTCCAATCTATGACCTGAACAAGCTCACGCTGCTCTCGCATACGCCTGCAGAAGGGGATGTGGCGCTAAGTCCCGATGGCTGGTTCCTTGCCGATATGAGTGGTTATAAAGATGGGCAGCTTCGGTGGACGATGTCGAGCCGTGGCGTTGGAACGCCGCCAACAGAGCCGGGAGATATCCAGGAACCGAAGCGGATGCTCGGATATCCGGTCATGTCGGCCAAAGGGCAGGCAGGATACATGGTTGCCCGCTATTCCTATATGGGAGAGATCTACATCTACACGACCGACGGTTTGCTGGTCACGACCCTCGGGGCAGATACACGCATGGCGCCTTTCTGGCCGTATCCGAAACAGAAGCCAGGCATGGCCATTACTGGGCTCAGTTTCGATGCGGAACACTTCTGGCCGTTTATGTTTGGCGAAGACGACGGGAATGTCTACCTGGCTATCGGAAAGTGGCACACCTCGATCGTGCGTCTCGATGGTTTCCGCTGCCGAATCGCTTCGCACGGAAGCCGCATCGAGAGAAAAGCTGCGCGCTGAAGTTGAGGTCCATCGCGTCAGCGCAACTGAGAATAAGAAGTGGAACGAGAAAGACTGGGCATCGATCGATGCGCGATCGTCCTTCCAGCTCGGCACGGATGGTAAGAGCCTGTTTGTTGCTTACAGGACGAATCAACCGCAACTTCTCCGCAACAGCGCCGCTGAATTCCCTTATGCGTTTACACAGGGCGGCGGACTCGACCTCATGATGCGGGCGCAGGGAGCAAGTGATAACCGGCAAGTGTTTGTCGGTGATTCCCGGTTGTTCGTGACACAGAGAAATGGCAGGCTGCTGGCAGTTCTCTATCGGCAAAAGGCTGAGAGGGCGGGCAATCGTGTCACGTTTGCATCGCCGGTTGGTGAGGTGACCTTCGATGACGTCCAGGATGTCACCGATCGCATCAAGCTTGTTGTAAATCGGGGGGCGTACGAGATTTCAGCCCCGCTCGATTTGCTGGGTATCGATCCGTCACCGGGCAAAACATATCGCGGAGATGTCGGCATGGTGTTGAGCGATGGAGTGCGGGCGCAGGCGCGTGTGTACTGGCATAACAAGACCGACTCGATGACGGCCGATGTTCCGAGCGAGGCCCGCCTGAATCCGAGCCAATGGGGCATCTTCCGGTTCTGAAGAGCATTTCTCCTAAAACTCTAGCTTTGGGAAAATCTGCGAATGCCGTTTTTTTCGCGGAAAACGGCGCAAACAGCAGCAACTCCGCTCTGCACCATTAGGAGAAATGCTCAAGGGGAATTGGAAGACCTGCACAACCTCAGCTACCGGTACCCTATAGCCGTACCGGTAACTGAGACAGCAGACCTCCATCGACACGATAGGAAGCGCCGGTCATGAATGAGGCCGCATCGCTGAGCAGGAACGCGATTACGCGCGCAATCTCAGAGGCATGGGCTACACGGCCCAGCAGGTGATTGCCTCCCCACTGTTCCAACGTCTGCTCCAGCCCGTCCCTTCCCCCGAAGCGCTCGGCCGAAGAACGGACCATTGGCGTGTCTACGGTGCCTGGAAGGACGGCGTTGACGCGGATTCTGTCTTTTGCATGATCGACAGCCATCGCACGGGTTAAGGCTTCGAGTGTTCCTTTACTGGCTGCATAGGCCGCGACGCCTTCCTGACAGGCGAGTGCTTGTACTGAAGAGACCAGGACAATCGCGCCACCGCGCGTCATTGCTGGAATGGCGGACCGGCAGGCGAGGAAGGCCCCGCGCGCATTAACTTGCTGCACAAAGTCGTACTCTTCGATCGGTGTATCGACAACCGATCCATAGTGCTGAATACCTGCACTATAGACCAGCCAGTCAAGTGGCCCACGTTCTATAGCTTTTTTGACCGCCTCGCAGACCTGATTGGCATCGCGTACATCGCAGGCTATGTACCGCAGTCTTCCAGGCTCAGTCGGCCTTCGCAGATCGGCGATCGTAACCTGAGCTCCCTGATCCAATAATGTCTGTGACGTAGCCCATCCGATGCCGGAAGCTCCACCAAAGACGAGCGCATTTTTCCGTTGGGTGATCTGCATTCCTACTCCACTTCCACGATCAGTCGTTCAGCCATGGTGAAAGCGCCACGCAGCTCCGCAAGTCCTCGCAGCCGCCCGACGGCGGGATATCCGGGAGCGGCATTGCGCTCGCGGTCATTGAGCAGCTCCTGGCCGTGGTCAGCCCGGAACGGTAGATGGAAATGATCTCCGGCAAACTCGCGCCGACGCTTTTCCTTCACGAGCTCGACGACGATTCCGATCAGGTCAGCATCTCCTTCGAGATGAGCCGCTTCAAAAAACGTCTCGATACCGTTCGAGTAAACCGCCTGCCGTTGTGTCGAGCGCAGGTGGAGAAAGCCAATGCGAGGAGCGAGGCTCTGCACCATCGCGAGCAGGTCGTTGTCGGCTCTTACACCCAGAGCTCCGGTACAGAAGGTCAGGGAATTGGCCGGATGAGGATATTGCTGCAGAAGCCATTGCAGGTCAGCCGCGGTGCTGACAATTCTGGGTAAACCCAACATCGGGCGCGGCGGATCATCCGGATGGATGCAGAGCTTTACACCGCATTCCTCCGCTACCGGGCAAACCAGCGAGAGGAACTCCATCAGTGAGGACCGAAGATCCTCCGTGGAGAGACCGGAGTATTCCTGGAGCATGTCGTTCGTTTTCTGCAATGTGAGAGACCGATGCCCTCCAGGGAGACCCTGTAGGATCGTCTGCTGCAGCATGTCCTTCTCTTCCGGAGACAGACCTGAAAGATAGTTATACGCCGCCCGGCTCAACTCTTCGCCCCAGTCGGCCTCCGCGCCTTTCCGTTGCAGCAGATAGAGATCGAACGCAGCGAAAGCGAGCGTATCAAAACGCGTGGTATATCCACCCTTTGGCGCCGGCTCGTGCAGATGAGTCCTCATCCAACTGAAGAGTGGCATCCAGTTGTAGGCGATGGTGCGTATGCCGCAGGCCGCCAGATTTCGAATCGATTGCGTGAAGTTCTGCACGTCCGCGCGCCAACCGGGAGCCCGCATCTTAATTCGCTCCGTGACCTCGATGCTTTCGACGACGGACCATTCCATACCCGCGGACCGTATCTCAGCCTGACGGGCCTGGATGCTCTCGACCGGCCACGCCTCCCCAGCCGGAAGTTCATGCAGAGCCGTTACAATTCCGGTCGCGCCGGCTTCTCGCGCGTCTCGCAGAGTGACACGATCCAGCGGACCGAACCAGCGCCAGGTTTGCTCCAATAACATCCTTACCTTTCCCCAGGAAACACCGGCAGCGAGATGCCCAGAGTTGTCCCCTTTGCATTTTCAGCGTGTCTTGCGATAAGTTTCCTGTGCACGATGACGAACTCGCACGAAGTCAGCCTCACCAGCATCACGATGCTACGTCCCCAGCGGTATTGAGATGAATCTCACTTGGCGAGAAGAGAATTCGTTTCACATCG
>JAEKKE010000447.1:0-1994 GCA_019510535.1 Acidobacteriota bacterium | reverse complement strand
GATAGATCGAGCTCCTGATGACTCAAGCGAACACAGCCTCCGAGTGACAGGCCACATGGGCACAATGATTGGAAGAGAGCGCAAGATGAAGCATTTATCGAAACCAACTCCTGCAGAAGGCCCAAAGCGGGGATACACGATTCAGGCAGTTGTCCGCGCTGCCTCGATCATCAACGCATTTCAATCAACCTCCGAGGTATTGGATCTTCGCGTGGTAGCTGCGAGAACAGGGCTCCATAAGGCCACTACGTTTCGCCTGTTGGAAACCCTAGTAGAGACGCGCATGCTGGAACGGGCGGGGAAGCAGGGGTATCGTTGCTGTGTCCAGACGGCGCGTGCTAAGCGCTATCGGATTGGCTATGCTTCCCAAAGCAATCTTCTGCCGTTTACCACCACTGTGAGTGACAGCCTGGGAGTCGCCGCAAATGCAGCGAATATCGATCTACTGGTGCTGAACAATGGTTTCAGCCCGAGAGTGGCGTTACAGAATGCCGAGACTTTTGTTGCCGAGAAGGTCGACCTTGTAATTGACTCCCAGATCAATGTGGCAGTCGCAGCGCAGATCGCAGCGAAGTTTTCCGACGCCCGTATCCCTTTTATCGCTCTGGATATCCCGCATCCCGGCGCCATCTATTATGGCGCGGACAACTACAAGGCAGGGCGGATGGCCGGACGGCATCTCGCGCGGTGGGCTGAGAAGAACTGGAAGAGCGGCCCCGAGCAGATCATTCTGCTTGGTGTTGACGCGGCCGGTCCCCTTCTGAATGCCAGGCTGACCGGAGTTCTGGACGGCATCAATGAGGTGGGGCAGTACGCTCGCACCGTTCCGACGCATCACTATGACACCAAGGGCGGGCAGTTTGAGGCCACTCTGGACATCGTCCGCCGTCATATCCGCCGCAGAAAGCCGGAGCGTGCGTTGGTGGGCGCGGTCAACGACTCTACAGCTCTGGCTGCGCTGCAGGCCTTTCGTGAGGTTGGCCTTGAGCGCGCGTGTGCCATCGCAGGGCAGGATGGCAGCGTGGCCGCCCGTGAGGAGATGCGCCGTGCCTCAACACGGCTGGTCTGTTCCGTCGCCTACTTCCCGGAGATGTACGGTGAACGGATCATCCAGTTGGCGCTGGATGTCTTGAAGCACAAACCTGTAGCTCCAGCCGTGTTTGTGCAGCATGAGCTCATCACGCCGCAGAACGTGGACAAGATCTATCCGAACGATAGCTGGATGAAGGTCCGGCCCAACCGGGTCTAAGACCGCTCCAATTCGTCTCGCTGTGTGAGATATGTTATGCAATGGCGAGCGGCCTCCTTCGGAGGCCATCAGTTGGAGAAACTAGCGTCCATTCTCGATAAAGAACAAGATCCCCGGGAATTGGTCAATCCTTGTGAGCGGCTTTGGCTTGAACTGCATTTCGCAATGCAAAACGACTCGGAGTGGGATTCAAAGTCGGGAGAGCCCCGTTGACATGGTTTTACGCCAACACTTACAACGCTGCTCGACCTGGTACATCAGCCATTCTGATTCCCCAACGAGATGGCTGGGCCAGCAATGAGTATGTTTCCCGGGAGGCTGCATGCAAGTTATCAACGAACAAGAGATCAAGGGGCACCACCTGCTACGCAGGGTTTGGATGCGCCCGTTCTTCTCTCTCGCACTTTCTTTTCCATGCGTGGTTCCTTCCGCACTGGCCGTAACGCTGGTATGTGCCACCGCTGCCTGTGCGCAGACGGGGCAGGGTTCTATCAGCGGTACTATCCGTGACAGTCAGGGCGATCTGGTCCCTGGGGCAAGGATTGAGGTTGTCAGCGATTCGACTAAGGTATCGCAGGTGACGACCACCAATAACGCTGGTCTCTTCCAGATCCAGTCACTCAACCCAGGGTCCTACACGGTTGTCATTGTCAAAGAAGGATTTGAGAAAACGACCGTCAAGACGGTCAATGTCTCGGGTGTGGGAGTGACGCCGATTGATGTCATGTTGACATTGGGATCGACC
>JAEKKE010000185.1 GCA_019510535.1 Acidobacteriota bacterium | reverse complement strand
CTTTCCTCTTATTGTCCTTGCCCGGGCCACCGTTGCCTGCTAGAAGATCAGGCGTGCCTGCACCTGGCCGATGCGTCCCGGACCGTAGGTACTGGTGATGCGTCCGAACGAGGTCGAGCAGCAGCTCATGCCCGGCGGCGTGAAGTTCGTCTTGTTCAGCACGTTATAGAACTGGCCACGGAATTCCAGCCGTGTCTTCTCCCATGGCAACTGGAAGGTCTTGTTCACGCCCGCATCAAGCTGATCGAACCAGTCGCCACGAAGGAATCCGTTCGGCACATTGCCGCGAGGATCGGCGCTGGTGCCGGACCAGTTAGCGCTGTTGGAGGAAGGCGTTGCCACAGGGTTGGGATTCGTCGTTGCAAACATCAGCGTGCATCCGTTGTAAGCCGCCTGCGCCGGGTTCGAATACACCGTATTGCAGAACGCCTCCTCCGGATGCCCCGGAACATGCAACCGTTCCCGCGCCTGTTCCTTGGTCACACCCGCTGCCAGGAACGGACGGTACTGCACGTATCCGTTATTGGAAAGAAGCTGGCCTCCACTCGGCGTGAAGTTAGGCGTCAATGCCGGTCCGGAGCGGTACTGGTTGTATGCGGTAATCTGCCATCCTCCGACTAGCGCATCCATCGCAGGCCCCGCATGACGCAGCAGCATCTTGCCCTTTCCTACAGGCACTCGCCAGATCATCGCCGTCGCATTGATGATCGGAAGGTCATACTGCAGCGGACCATAGTCATTGTGCGAGGGAGCGTAGTAATCCTGCGGACTTCCCGAGAACCCGCGCGAGGCCGTCAGCGAATCGCCCACGTTGCCGAAATCACGAGACCACGTAAACGCATTCAGCAACCATAGGCCGTAGAAGTTTCTCTGCTCGAAGCGCGCCTGCAAACCGTGGTACTTGCTGTAACCGCCGTTGAAGGTCTGCGCCACATCGCCGATGTTGGCATAGGGCCGTTGGAAGTAGCCGGAGATCGGATCCGTTCCCAGCTCAGGCCGCCGCTGATTGTAGATGCCGATCTCCTGCAGCTTCGCGGCGCGATTGCCGACATAAGCGATGTCGACCAGACGATTCTTCCCGAATCCCATCTGAAAGCCCAGGTACCAGCTCTGCACATAGGGATCGCGATAGCTGCGCGGAACCCACTTCACCATCGACGTATACAGGTTGAAGTTGGCCGGCGACGCCATCCCTGTCGGGAAGCCCTGGTCCAGCGTGAAGAATGTGGGCGATGCCTTTACATTGGCGGTCTTGAAGTATTTCGGCACCTGGTTATAGACCGCTGCATTCACCTGCGGTCCGTTCACCGCAAGATTGTCCGCCTCGCCTGAACGCGTGTAGTGCATATAACCGATGCCATAACCACCATGAACGACCAGGCGGCGCGTCGGCGATGCAGCAAAACCGAAGCGCGGCATAAAGTCGTTCATATCCGGATCGATCAACTGCTTCTGATACACCGACCCGTTAGCACGCGCCTGCAACATCTGTCCCGTAATCGGCGTATTGACCGGATCGAAGTTCGTCATCCGGCTATCTTTCTCATAAAAATGAGACGTGTACTCATAGCGCACGCCAACGTTCAGCGTCAGCTTCGGCAGCACCTTCCAGTCATCCTGCAGGAAGACGGAGTGCCCGCCTTGGCGGATATGAGCGACGAAATAGGTGGTCAGATCGATTTCATTTGGAACACCGAAGAGGAAGTCGCTGATGGTATATCCCGTGAACGAGCTCTGATACTCCATGTCACCGTAGATCGGGTTCACATCCTGCACCGTCTGGCGCAGGTAGCCGAACTCATATCCGGACTTCAGGTTATGTTTACCCATCAGCCACGAGTAGCTGATCTTAGGGTTGAGAAAGAACGGATATTGCCACTGCGGGTTAGTCGTCTGCCGACCGATACCGCTATAGCCATTCAACCCCTGGTAGACCAGGCCACCCCATACGCGCGGGTCCGTGGGAACACCTTTGATCCCGAAGGTCCGGGGATCGCCCAACGTGTAAGGATTCTTGCCACCCTTGGTGAACGAAGCTCCCAGGCGGGCCTCAATAAGCTGCGACGCTCCGATCTGCCGCGTGAGGCCCAAAGCAGCCTGCTGGTTGATCGTGCGGAAGTACCCATTGCCTCCACTCAACGGCGCAGGCAATACAGGGCCATCGAGATCATGCTCTTTCGACTGGCTGACACGTACAAACGATGACGTCCGCGGATTCCATTGCACATCGAGACGAGCATCTTCCTTGTCATAACTGTTGACGAAGCGCTGCAACACCGACCAGTTGCTCGAGATGGAGGTAGTTCCAGCGCCATTGTTATTCGGCAGCGGGAAGGCATCCAAAATCGACAACGCGATAGGAGAAAGCACGCCGCGCGGCAGCGGACGGTCCGCCGCGTATGTATCGCCCGTGAAGGGATTCAGTACCGTCGTGGTGTTCGCCGTCGCATTCGGAGACGCAATCAGCTGGTGATCGCTCATCTTGAAGATGTTCGACTGGTTCACCACCTGTCGTACCTGCCGCAGGCCTTCGTAATCGACGAAGAAGAAGAACTTGTCTTTCAGGAACGGCCCACCCAGGCTGCCGCCGAACTGGTTCCGGATAATCGTCGTACGGCTCGCCGAGCCTGCATTGCTGGCTGCTTTGAAGTAGCCGTTCGCGTTCATAACCGTATTGCGCAGCGAGTCATACAGGTTGCCGTGCAGGCGGTTGGTTCCGTGCTTGAAGGCAACGTTGATGGTTCCACCCGCTGAGCGGCCATACTCAGCCGCCGGCAGCGTAGTCACGACCGAGAACTGGTCAATGCTGTACTGCGGTGGGTTGATGACCTGATTTGAAAAGCCCTGGTTCGACAGGCCGTGGGCGTTGTTGTCCATGCCGTCCAGCAGAAAATTGTTGTACGTCGATCGCATGCCATTGATGTTGTACGAACCCTCACGGGCAGTGCTCGATGTTCCCAGATCCTGTCCGGCGGAATCCTGCGTCACGCCGGTCGAAAGGGTCAGCAGATCGCTGTAGTTCATGTTCTGCAGCGGGAAGGAGTCGATATTTTCGCTTGAAATAACCTGCTGCTTCTGGCTTGTCTCTTTTTCCAGCACCATCTCATCGGCGTCGACCGTGACTGACTCGGCAGCTCCAACCGCCATCTTCAAGTCGACGTTCTGATTGGTGCCAACCTGCAGGTGCACGCCTTCCGCAACCGCATCGTTGAAACCGGAGATGCTGGCAACCACACGGTACTCACCGGGATGCAGCGCGGGAATCACATACTGGCCGGCCTTGTCGGTCTTACGCTGAATCGAAATACCGGTCTCAAGCTCCGTCGCGGTTACGGTCGCCCCCACGATGACAGCGCCGGAGGGATCGGTGACACGCCCTACGATCGAAGCTGTCTCGAACTGACCAAAAGCGCGGCCGGCGCCGAGTAACAGGAGCAACACCGCCCAGCAAACAAAGATCCTGGATCGCATGAACTTTTTATCCTTCGAAGATTGCCTGAGTTCCTTCACGACGCAGTCCGATGAATCCCCACGCCCTTGCATCCTGTTTCGATCGAGTGTGTTCGTCATGGCATCACACCCGGCTTTCCGGCCGCCCGTAGCGGCACCGTCGGCGATGCCAGACCGATGATCTGCACCATGCGGCCGCCGCCAGAGTTGCCATAGCTCGCTACCCAGACCGAACCAGTCGAATCGATCGCAAGGTCCTGCTTAGTGCTCATGCCGGTGGAGCATGTCTGCACCGTGCTCGTCATTGTCCCAGCGTTATAGCAGGGATAGAACGAGGCCATCGTCGCACTGGAAGGGTTGTACTGATACAGGAAGGTTCCCGTCGTGTTGTCCAGAAACCAAAGATTCCCGGAGCCATCGACATCCAGGAAACGCGAGTTCGCAGCCGGATTCGTCGTCACTTTGCTCGCGGCAAGGGTCGCCGAAGATCCGCTTCCAGTGACCGTAGTCTTATAAAAACCCCCGGTCGTGGTATTCGGAACTATATAGGCATTGCCGCTCGCATCGGCCGCAATACCGTATGCTCCGCTGCCGGACGTCGTCGCAAACTTCAGCCCCGCGGTATAAGTCGGCGAGGCCGCCGTTCCAGTGTTCGGGAAGTAGATCGCCTGCGTCGTGGAAGAACCGTTACCCGCAACCCAGATATTGTTATTCCCATCCGGCCGAATCTGGTAGGGCGCCGTCGCCGCAGAGGATGGCATCACGGCAAATGTGGCCTCCGTATACTGCGATCCCTTTACCGCAAGCTCATGCAGATTCTGTCCGGTGGTTGTGCTCGCGCCGTACCAGACGTTACCGAGCGAATCGACAGCAACACCATAAAGCGATGTGGAAGACGAGGTGTACCGCTGCAGCAGGTTACCCGTCGTCGCGTCCATCTCCTGCACAAACGCAGAGCTCGCAGTTGTGCCTCCATTCGCAATCCAGATATGCCCGGCGGCATCCGCGGCGATTCCACGAGGAATCGACAGGTTCTTCGTATCCGTCGCTGAGGTCCACAGACTCTGTCCCGCGCTGTTCAGCGCAATCACGTTGCCGGCGGTGCTGGTCGACGCATTCGGGTTTGAGAAGTACACATTGTCATTGGCGTCAATCGTGACAAACAGCGGATACGTCGATCCCTGCCCACTCGATGTCGCGCCATAGCCCGCCAGGTAATAGATCGCGACGCTCCAGTCGGTCGCACCACCTGACCCCGCCGTCCCGAAGCCTGTCAAAGCGGGCACATAGACGCCGGCATTGATCTGCTGTGAGCCTGTCTGCCCCGACGCGGGAATCGGTGTCAGCGTAAAGTCCAGAATCGCCTGGGCATTGTTCGCCGGATACCGCGCAATGTTGAGCATCGCCGCCAGCGAGTTAGTCGGCGCCGTTCCTCCCGGGGGCGTCGCAAGCTGATACAGCTTGCTGCAATAACTGAAATCGTCCGCCTTGGTTCCGTTCCCACCAATCGTGCAGAGGTACTGCGCATAGGCCAGTGAGTTCAGCTCCTGCACCGGCACCAGTCCGCCGCCCGTGCCGTCAGCGCTGCCATTGGTGTACTGCACAAAGTTACCGATCTTGTAGGGCGAGAGATTGTTCGCGTTCAGAAAGGCATGCGCCAGTCCTGCGTAGCTTCCCACCACACCCGCGCCATTGGCGCCTGCATAGTTGGTGGAAGCACTGGCTACATTCACCGTCGTTCCATTCAGACTGATGAAGTTGCGCAGCGCCCACACCGCAGCCACGGTCGATGCCTCATTCGTGACGATGGAGGTCACATTGTTGGAGCTGGTCGCAGCGCTCAGCAGGGAACAGTCACCGATCGCCGTCATCATCAGCGAATTCGGATTGTTCGACAGCGTCGTGTAGTTCAGCCCTGAAGGATACGGGGTGCCACCCTCGGTCGTTACATAGATCTGGTCCGGGCTCGAACAGCTCAGGCTCGACGTGCTCCATCCGCCGGTGGTATTCGCGGTCAGTGTCTGCAGCAGCTTTGCCGTTCCGGTGTAGTAGCCATTGCCGGCGACGCCGTTCGACTGTGTCTCATAGATCTTTACCGTCGCCCCGGCCATGTAGTTGCGTCCTGCAAAGACCTGCCCCTGCAGCGTGGCTGGATTGTTGTATTTGGTCGTCGGCGCTGCCTGCTTCACTCCGCAACCCGTCACCGCCACCATCGCCAGAGGCAGAGCACCCAGTGCCGTCATCAGCCATGAAGTGCATGCGCCCGTTCTCCGTTGCATCCTGTCGTCTCCCAAATCGTTGCCGAAAATCTGCTCTTATCCCTGCGGCACAACGCACTGCCGGACGTTTACTTCACGGTGATGGTGAAGTTCAGCGAATTCGTTACTGTCAAAAGGTTCGAGTCCGTGGCAGTCACGGTGTAGACATACGTTCCCGGCGCAGCCGCCGTGTTGCCGAGGCCCGCATTCGTTCCACATCCCGTAGTCTGCAGCACCAGGAAGACAGCCAGCACGCTCACCAACGCCGGCAGCAGGCGCATCTTACGCAGACTCAATGCCAACATGCCAAGCGACGCAATTCCGGCGAAGCAAAGCGGTGTCTTCAGGGAAGGCACAACCGCAGCCATACTGGTTGTTCCGGTCGCAATCGCAAGGGAGATGGTTGCCGAGCCGTTGCTCGTCAACGTCACCTCCGGCGGTGTGGAGACACACTGTGTGCTAATCGGCACGCCAAGCGAGTTGGAGTTCGGCGTACCCGTACATGTGATATTCAGAACGCCGCCGTAACCGTGCTGCCCGGTCAGCGTAACCGGAAACTTCAGAACACCGCCGGCGGTTACGTCGGCCGTCGTGCTGGGCGTCGTCATGCTGATCGTGCCTATGGCAATCGTCAGGCGGGTCGATCCGATGTACGAGTTACCCACCGCATCAGTCACCGTGACATTGGTCGAATAGGTGAACCCCGAAGCCGTCGTCGAGGGGATGGTAGTCGTCACCGAATAGGTGCCGTCGTTCGCAGTCGCATCCCCGTGGGTGCCATCGTCGTACATCTGCAGCGCGGTCGCGCCGTAATAGACCGAATCGAAGTTCAGCTTGGCAACGATCCCGCTGCTGGCGGGCGAGGTGGCCTTGGTCACCGCTGCCGTAACCGTCACGCTCTCCCCAACGCCAGGGTTAGTCGGCGTCGTGGTCACCACGGCACTCAACTGCGTTCCCGCCGAGCACGGCGTCTTCGTCGAAGAAGAGTTCAGAAAGACCAGAGGAGCGTTCACCCAGTCCGTCGCATTATTGAAAGCATCGATGCATGGGTTCTTGCGAAGCGCCCCTAGCTGGCGTCCATACTGCGAGCTTCCGTCGTAGTACGCCTCGCCCGCTCCGGCATAGCAGGTGGCCGGTGTCGCTGTGGTCGTACTGTTCGTCGCGATATCCGAACCGTATCCCACGAAGTCCAGCAACTGCGAGCCGGTACCGCACTGCGCAGCGGAGCTTGCGGTGAGCGCCGCCTGTGTATTGGTCAGGGCAATCGCCTGCACCGTGCTGCTCAGGATGTTGTCGCCGCTGGTGCCGTCAACGGTTGTCCCCTCGATCGTCTTCAGCCGGTAGTCATACGCAATCGGCGACAGCGCACCGGAGGTCGAAAGCGTTGGAGAGCTGGCCGAGATCATGTAATAACCGCCCGCGGGGATTGCCAGGGTCGGCAGCTTGTACACCGTCCACGCCCCTGTATTACTCGTCCCGCTGTGGAGCTGAATGGCGCAGGTCGAGCAGTTGTAGGTCGACCCCGTCGGATTAAACAGAATGATCGTGTCCTGGCGGTAGCTGGCCCCGGCAAGCCCGCCGGCTCCGGCGATCTCATACAGCTTCAGGCTTCCATTTCCCGCAGCCGCCTGTACCACCGGCGCCTGCAGCAGTACGGCGAGCGCCACCATCCACACACCAATCCCCGACACCAAACCTTGCAGTATTCTCGTCCGCTTCATCTTCTTTATGCGCACCTGAAGCTCTCGCACGGAGCCGGCCGGCCTTCCACGCCAGACACACGGCCCCCGAAACAACACCTCGGGTGCCGCAACCATGCGAAGCATGTTCTGATGCCCTCAGTATTGAGCCCCGTTTACACCGGGTAAAGTGACTTCACCCCGTGTAAACGGTGTCTACACCGGCTTTTTCCTCGGTTTCGCACACTCTTTGTTACGGGACGAAGAACATAATGAGGCAACATACTGGGTACCCCATATCTGCGCAGCAGATGTGGGAACTATTCGCGCTACGCGCGAGCCGGTGGGATCAGCGGGGTCCTCGGCCAGCTTTGCTGGCTGGGGTGATCAGCGGGCTTCAGCCCGCTGATCAGGCCTAAATTTAAAAGGCTTTAGCCCTGGGCCTTTCTGTCTGACACCGACAAAGGCCCAGGGCTAAAAGCCCATTCATTTTTGCGCTTTGAACCAGCGGGCTGAAGCCCGCTTCTCCCACCGCTCCAAACCAATTTTTATGGATCTATCTAAAGACCATCTCAATAAAGCCGCTTAGCTACAATCTCCACCGTCGACGCACTCGAACTCACACTCGTCGTCTTAAGCAAGATCTCAAAAGGCCGCAATCCATTCGCGTCCCGTGGCACGGTCTTGAGAAACGCGCCAATCTCCCCATGCAGCAGGAACCCATAAGCGGCCTCAGTCCCCGCTGTCGTCAGCCCTTCGATCGCCAACACCCGTCCAGACCCGTCGATATTCGGCAGAAACCCGATCACCGCGTACGTGGAGTAAGGCGGACTCGTGCTTCCATTCCGATAAATCTCCGACTCGCCTGGCCGCGGCCGGTTATTCAGAAAGTAAGAGCTATACACCGTCTGATCGAACCGGAACCGGAAGTTCATCTGCGGCTCATACAAGGTGACCCAGGGAGTACTGTACGCAGATCCAAGGAGAATCAGGTTGACCCCCTTCATATCTTCCACGTGCACCGCTCTGGCATTGCGTACCAGAACGTGAGTCTTCCGCGCCTCCGGCAGGGCTGTCATCGCCACGGCGGCATTCACATCGGGAACCCCGGTATAACGTTCCCGGCTCAGCCGTTGCAGCTTCCGCTCTTCCTCCGTGCCGTTGCGATCGAACTGCGAAAAGTAGCTGCCGTCGCTGTACTCCTCCAGCGTCGCGGGCTTACCACTGAACTCTTCCAGCACCACCAGGCCGCTGTCGGCAGAGACGATCATCGTCTCCATCGATGGCTGAAAGATCTCCTTCCAGACCGGCCCCGCTGCCTCCGCCGCAGCCGCACGCTGCAGAGTCCACATCTTGGCGCCGGCGATGCCGGCGACCAGCAGTCCCAGCACCAGCACAGCCGCCCACACTCCCCGGCGGCGCGATGGCGTCTCTTCCGACTCGCTTACCACCGGCATAGGCGCGATCGCCGGCGCACCCTTCCCGGGTTCACTCTGCTGCGGGAAACTCTTGGTCACCAGTCGGGGCAGAGCGATACGCTCTTCGAACACGGCACAATATCTGCCCCGTGGGACCAGGATCCGCAGCGGCTCGTCCAACTCATGCTCTTCAAAATAACGATCGAGACGCTGGCGAAGCTGACGGGCATAAGTCCGGACGATATTGTCTTCGCTGGTTTTGAAGTCAGGCCGTCGTTTGAAGACGACGATCCCGATGTTGCGCTCGGTCAGGTCATCGGTCCGGTTGGCAATCGTCCGCTCACAGACGAACAGCAGAAACTTCGCCAGCAGCGGTGCACTGGCAAAGTTCGGGCTCTCCGCTACTCGTACCGCCAGCCTCCATCGAATGTCATCCTCGGGCAGGGAGGACTCGTTTTCGAAAACAGGGATCTCTTCTTCTTCGCAATAGAGCAACTGTGTCTTCATTGTTTGTCAGAGTGTGCTGTGTTCGAGGGGGGACGTACAGAATCTCTTCTCGGAGGGTAGGGGATCGCGGTTAACACGCCGTGAATTTCAACTTCCTGTTCATTTCCGGTCACTTGCCGGAGGAAAAAGCAGGACATTCGCCTGTGGTGTTAGTCTCTCCTCCATCCGAAAATAGTAAAAACGTCTGTTCCCTCGAACGGCGCGCACCATCTTACAGGACTCCGTATGGCCTTTGAACCCTCTGATTCCGGGTCCCGCTCTACAGCGGACCAGTTTTCCGGTTACCCGGACTTAAAGAAGCGCTGGCTCTACATCATGCCGGTCGTCTTCGTCACCTATAGCCTGGCCTATGTCGACCGGGCGAACTACGGATTCGGCGCCGCAGCGGGTCTGGCGGACTCCCTGAAGATCACTTCCGCCCAGTCCGCTCTGCTGGGGTCGCTCTTCTTCCTCGGCTACTTCGTCTTTCAGATTCCCGGCGCGGCCTACGCCCGCAAACGCTCCGCCCGGCTGCTCATCGGCCTTGCCCTGGCAAGCTGGGGCATCCTCGCCTCGCTGACCGGTGTCATCACCCAATACTGGGTTCTGGCCATCGACCGCTTTCTACTGGGAGCAGCCGAGAGCTTCATCCTGCCGGGCATGCTCATCCTGCTGACCAAGTGGTTCACCAAGTCGGAGCGATCGCGCACCAACACCCTGCTGATCCTCGGCAACCCGGTCACCGTGCTCTGGATGTCGGCCGTTACCGGCTACATCATCAAGGCCTTCGGCTGGCAGATGACCTTCGTGATCGAGGGCCTTCCCTCGGTCCTCTGGGGGATCATCTGGTTCCTCGTCATCCGCGACAGCCCCGAGAAGACCTCTTGGGTCTCCACGGAAAGCACCACGAAACTCAGCGAGGTCCTGGCGAAGGAACAGGCGACACTTCCCAAAGTCGCGAACCTGTCTAGCGCATATCGCAATCCCAACGTCATCCTGCTCTGCATGCAGTACTTCCTCTGGAGCGTTGGCGTGTATGGCTTCGTCCTTTGGCTTCCGGTGATGATCAAGGGCGGCTCCTCGCAAGGAATCGGCATGACTGGCCTGATGAGCGCCATCCCATACGCCTGCGCCATCGTCCTCATGTTGCTGGTCAGCTACTTCTCTGATCGCACAGCCAAACGCACACGGTACGTATGGCCCTTCCTCATCCTCGCCGGTGCTGCCTTCTTCGGCTCATACCTCACCGCCGGCCAGAACTTCTGGACCTCCTTCTCCTTCCTTTCCAGAGATGATGCCAAGCAACGTCTCAGGCGAGGTCACGGCCCTGGTCAACAGTCTCGGAGCTCTAGGCTCTTTCGCCGGCAGCTACCTGGTCGGATGGCTGCAGGGATATACCGGCAGCTCCAAAGCGGGCTATCTCCTGATGTCGATTGCTCTCACTCTCGCCGGCCTGCTCATCCTCCCGCTCAAAGCAGAGGCACACCGCACCGAAGCACCCATCGCCGCAGAGCCCGCCATCGTGGAGTAAGGCAGCATCTCCTACCTATGGCGTATCGACAAATTGGCCTTCGCGTCTTGAAGCGCTGAAGGCCGGGGTCCCCAACGAACTTAGTTCGTTGGGGTGGAAAGGCGCGTTCTGTACCAGCCTGGGGCAACGCCCAGGTGTATGGCATGTAGAGAGGCTTAAAGGGCTGAAGGCCCGCTCTATAGTTCGTCAGCCAAGGCGAAATTGTCGCTACCTTCTTATAAGGTCCAGGTCAGGTGTATCAGCCGCTGGACTCTGTGCTGAGGCTCGAGAATTTGAGTGCCGCCGGACGCAGGGCCGTGATCACGCCCATCAACTGAGCATCGACACCGCGTGGCGGAGCCACGGCCTCTTCCAACGGGATATCGACAATCACAGAGTTCT
>JAEKKE010000446.1 GCA_019510535.1 Acidobacteriota bacterium | reverse complement strand
AGGGCAACGATTCCCGGAGCCACGATCCTTGTCGGTGATTCACGCACTGTTTCAAAGTGCGCCGGAGCCTTCAGTCCGGGCGTTGTATCTTCAATGAACTGTTTATGCTCCGGGATGCGGAAGTGAAGCTTGTCCAGATACGCCTGGTATGGAGCCAGCGTTCCTACTGTACCCAACAGAATCAGGTTCGCACTGTCGGCCGACTCCGGCGAGAGTTCAGTACTGCTCGATGGGCTGATCTTTGTCCCCAGCGGCTGGAGGTATTGCGCCATACGAAAGACGGCGCGCGTGTCCGACGCCACGGTGTAGTCCTGCGCCAAGATTGGTTTCCCACGCTGCCCTTCCAGTCCAGACAATGAGGGTGAGCGCTCCAGATCGTGATACGAGTTCACCGCAGGGTCGCGCACCACCAGCGTGTCGCCATTCTTGTCGACCCACGTGAAGAAGACAGGGTTCGGAAAGACAATCTGAGTTGGCCGCCCACTCTTCAAGAGATTCGCCCAGAAGGGGGACACCGCCGCCGCAGACGACTCCGCCGCCAAGTTCTGGCTCCGGCGTTCCCACCGTGAGCCGAGCAGCCATCCGATCGCAAGAATGCCTAACGTGGCAACACAGAACCAGAGGTATCGGGATGCTGATGGTTTTGCCGCCACTGGTTCCGCAATGACCGTGGTAATCGAAGGAGCTACCGGCGGACTCGACTGCACCAAAAGATTAGGGGCAACACCGTCCTTGGAAACCGGCTCGGCCTGGAGTTGGTAGGAGCCCAGGGGAATGGAAAGCCGCCACGGGTCTTGGGCGCCCTCATCCTCGTAGAACTCTTTCAGCTTCTGGCGGAGACGCGCTATCTGCACCCGGACCGCAGCGTCCGTTCGTGGATCGAAGTCCGATCTGCGGTCCAGCGCCTCGGTGGCGATGGCATATTCGTTCAGCTCTTCTGCCCGGTGGTCCCACAGGTAGACCAGCAGGCGCTTCATCGCGGGTGACTTCTCCAGCAGGCGGCTGGCCAGGGGGCCGCGTAGTTCTACAGCACGCTCAGCGCCCTCCGCTGCACCCGAAAGAAGAGACGATGTCGTCATGCCGCGCGCCTTCCGCGAAACCTACAAATCCTTGTAGGTTATTGAAAAAAAGACGTTACATCGTAACATAACCCCTCGCAACTCGACAATTTGCAGCCGTGGGACCGAACCTTGCCGACGTCTCAACGGAGGGCCTGTAACTTGTTCGTCCATACACAGTTTTCAAAAAGATTCGTTCTCCCTGTCTCCTGGTCTCTGTCCGCAACCGGTTGTTCTCTCATCATCCTGCTCGCCTTGCTGACAATCTCGCTGCTCACACCGCGCACGAGCGAGGCGCAGAGCTACACCTCCCAGGTCACCGGTCTGGTGAAGGACACTGCCGGAGCCATCGTTCCCAATGCCGTCCTAGTGGCGACCGATACCGCCCGCGGAACTTCGATCAGCTCCAAGTCCGACGAACAGGGTGTCTACCGGTTCCCGTCACTCCCGCCATCCACCTACCGCATCTCCTGCAACATGGCCGGCTTCCGCGCCTTCCAGCAGGAGAACGTCACCCTTCTGGTCGACCAGGTGCTGCAGCTCGACATCACGCTGGAGGTAGGTGAGGTGAAAGAGATCGTCACCGTCACCAGCATGGCGACCGGCGTCGAGACAGCCAATGCGTCGCTTGGCCAGGTCGTTACCCAGCGCGAGATCGAAGAGCTCCCCCTCAACCTGCGCGACTCGCTCGGGCTTATCGCTCTGACACCCGGCACTGTGCTCGGACCAAACTTTAGCGATGGAGGCGGCGGCAACATCGGGCGTAACTACTTCCGCTCCGACTTCAACGTCGGCGGAGGTCGCAGCGGCTCGCAAGCCATCATGCTCGACGGAGCGCCCAACACCACCGGCGACGTCAGCCGTGCCGTCATCAGCCCGCCGGTCGATGCGGTCCAGGAGTTCAAGGTCCAGGCCACCAGTTATGACGCACAGTTCGGCCGTACCTCAGGCGGCATCGTCAACGTACTCACGAAGTCCGGAACGAACGACATCCATGGCAGCGTGTATGACTTCGAGCGCGACAGCTCGATGGACGCCAGCAACTACTTCGCAACCGGCAACGTCCCCAACTACCACCGCCGCCAGACCGGTGGGGTGGTCGGCTTTCCCATTCTTCGCGACCGCTGGTTCATGTTCGGTGACTTCGAGGCGCTGCGACAGCAGCTTCCGGTCAGCACTCTTTCCAGTGTGCCAACGCAGGCACAGCGCGCGGGTGACTTCTCCTTGACCTACTATCAGGCTTCGGCTGCGAGTGCTCCGGTGCAGGTGACCATCTACGATCCGGCGACGTACAACGCCGCCACGGGCCGCCGCACCGCCTTCAAGGGAAACATCATTCCCGCAAACCGCATCAGTCCGGTGGCGCTGAACATCCTGAAGTCGTATCCGCTGCCGAACCAGGCGGGCAATGCCGTCACCAACGTTAACAACTACATCTACACCGACAACTCGGTCACCAATACCAATAAGTACGACCTCCGGACGGATCTGCATCCGGGAGAGAAGACCACGATCTTTGGCCGCTTCTCACGGCAGACCGATGCGCGCATCGTGCCCGGAGCCATGCCTCCTGCCATTGCGGGCACAGTGACCGACGATCACTATGCGCAGATCGTCGTCGGCCTCTCTCGGGTCATCACGCAGAACCTCTTCGCTAACATCCAAACCTCATTCACGCGCGGCCTCGCGAATCAGGCAGGCGGTCTGCCTACGGTGGATCTTGCCGGTCTCGGCTTCTCTTCGACCTTCGCCTCCACCGCTGCCCCGCAGCTCCCCATCATCTCGATGACGGACTATCGCGCGCTCACGCAGAAGAGTTCGGTCGGCCAGCAGCATCAGCCCAGAAACAACTATGTCACCACCGGCCTGCTGACCTATACACGCGGGCGCCACTCCTGGAAGTTCGGTGCGGAGTACTGGATCCTCAACTTCAATGAGTATCAG
>JAEKKE010000184.1 GCA_019510535.1 Acidobacteriota bacterium | reverse complement strand
CCGTGCTGCTGTCTGAATGACAACGGCAGACTGGTTCGCGCTGACGGCCTCGAGGATCTCTTCAAAGACCGTGTTGGGCACGCTGCCCATCAGATCGCGAATCTGAGTAGCGACGAGTTGTGCCTTGCCATCTACCACCGGAGCAGACGCGATGGCCTGGTCCATGATGGAGAGAGCGTCGCGCATGGAACCATCGCCCGCTTCTGCCAGAAGAGCGAGAGCAGCGTCATCAGCGGCGACCTCTTCCTGCTGGGCAATACCGCGCAGCTCGGCCAGGATGTCGTCATGGCGAACCGCATGAAAGCTGAAGTGCTGGCAGCGCGAGCGGATGGTCTGCGGAATGTTCTCCGGCTCGGTGGTCGCCATCATGAAGACGATGTGGTCGGGTGGCTCCTCCAGCGTCTTCAGCAGAGCATTGAAGGCGGCATCGGTAATCTGATGTGCCTCGTCGAGGATGTAGATCTTGTAGCGATCCCGCGCCGGGCGATAGCGGGCGGCGTCGCGCAGCTCGCGAATCTCATCGATGCCACGGTTGGTGGCGGCGTCGATCTCGATGACGTCCACGGCATTGCCCTGGCGGATTTCGATGCAGGAGTCGCACTTGAGGCAAGGCTCAGCGGTGGGGCGCTCGGCTGAGCCGATGGCATTGCGGCAGTTCAGGGCCGACGCAAGAATGCGGGCAATGGTCGTTTTTCCGATGCCGCGATGGCCCGAAAAGATATAGCCATGCGCGATGCGCTGCTGCTCCAGCGCATTGATGAGCGTCCGGGTGACGTGATCCTGTCCGGCCACGTCGGCAAAACGGAGAGGGCGATACTTGCGGGCAAGAACCTGATAGGCCATTGTTACTGGCGTTGATTGTATCGCCGTGGGGGGTGTGGAGATGCGGGTACGCGATTATCCCGCTATCCACGACGATGAAAATTCAGGCCCGGCCAGCTTTTGCGGTACGTGCGGCAATGCGTTTACGCCGGCGTATCTCCTCTTCACTGAACATCGTGCCGCGGCAGACTGTAGCGCCGCAGTAGCAAGGCTGATCTTCTTCGTCAGAGTCGTAGAGGTTGTACTCATAGGTTAGTTCTTCGCCTGGGGCGATGTTACGGATAGCGACAACAAAGACACGCTCATCGATCTCCTGTGTCTCGCAGTTAGGGTCGCAGGAGTGATTGATGAACATTGCCGCACCGAAGCCGTCGATCACAGTATTGCGATCGCCCACGCCGAAAAGGTAGGTGACGAAGCGGTCAGCATAACGTTCGTCGGCGACATCCTTGGTGATGCGCGGGCCGTCATATTCAACAATGCGTGCGCCCTTACGGATGGGCGTAGTGGTATAGCAGCCGGCTGCGTGGATGGCGCTGGAGCGGATGACGAGTGTCGCTGGCATAAGCTGTGTGGGTGTATCCCTGTGGGGAGAGAGTAGCACGGAACGGCTGTGAACAAATGGGGTGACGTGGGTTGGCGGCGCCACGGGTCACGGCGTCTAATACGACATATGCGTTGGCTGGTTTTGAGTTCGGTCATGATGTTGAGTGGTCTCTGTTGGTCGCAACAACAGCAGCCCACGAAGCCGTGCCAGGATGCGGCTGGTAAAAGCGTGGCCTGCGATGATCCAAAAGCAAAGAAAGACGATCCGCAGACGCCGCAGCAGGTAAAGCAGGCATTTCCGTTTCCTGAAGACGAGTCACGTAAGGCAGCCGAAGGAAAGGACACGCCGCAGGAACCCAAGCCCGATGCGGCCGAAGGAAAGGACACACCCCGGGCACCAAAGTCCGAGGCAGATGCGCCTTCTGCACAGAAGCCGGTAACGCCGACCGATGCCAAGAAGAGCTTTCCGTTTCCGGGGGAAGATGCACCCTCAGCGAATGACCCTGCAGGAAGTTCTTCCTCTTCGTCGTCCTCCGGTTCTTCATCGCCGAATGGTGACAAGCCCAGCGACGAGTCGAAGGCGGCCGAGGATGAGGACGCCGGTCCGGCGACTCCCACCGGAGTGAAGTTGAAAGATCTGGGCAGCAGGGGTGAGATTACCAAGAAGCAGACCCCCGAGCAGCGCTTCGATGAAGATCTGAAGGTTGCGGATTTCTACCGCAAAGACGGAAACATCCAGGGCGCTTACAACCGTTATATCGATGCGCTGGACCAGTTTGCCGACGACCCGGATGCCCACCTCGGAGCCGCAGAGATGGCGCTGAAGCTCGGTAAAAAAGACGAAGCGCGTCAGCACCTCGAGGCGGTGTTGAAGGCCGATGCCGAGCCGAAGACCAAAAAGGCGGCACAGAAGGCATTAGCCTCGCTGAAGTAGCTAGGCTATTTCTAGAGCGGGCCTCCAGCGGTTATATCGCACGGGTGCCCACCCTCGGAGTCCCAGAGAACTTTGTTCTCTGGGATGAACACTCGCAACGCTGGGGTGGGGCGGGAGCACGCCGAATTTCTAACAAAGCTCAAATCAATTTGCTGATACGCCCTAGGTCTCGTCGAACTCTTCTTCAATATTCAGATAGCGGCGCATGTAGCGCAGCGGCTCCTCTGCTGAAGCCATCTCGCGGAGGTGGTACTTCCACGCATCCGTGCGGGCGGAACGGCGCGTATAGGGCTTGCGGATGACTGTGCCAATGGAGCCGTCCGCCATGCGTCGTTGAAAGCTCTGAGAGGGAACCTGGAAGGTGATGGGTTCGCCGGGCTTCCAGAAGGCGTACGCAAACTCATGAGAAAAAAGCAGGGCGTAGTAGCGTCGCTGCTCACAGAGCGTGGCTATAGCATCTTCGCCACTGGTCCAGGGCAGACCAAGGCGGCTAACGTACCACTTCCGGAAGGGAAAGCCATTGGCATGGGCCTTTCCCACAAGCAAAGTCAACAGTTCGTACCGCGTCATAAAGACAGGAGAAGCGTCCAATTACAAATACTGCAGTGACCTTACGCTAGGTTGCCCGAAGCAAGTGGTCAAGACAAAAGACGTATTTGATGGTGAGATGGAGTCTGATGAAGGTACGAAGCGTTGTAGTGAGTGTAGTGGCGGCGGGGATTCTGACCGTCTCGCAGCCCGTGTGGGCACAGGCACACCATACCAATCCCCTGAACCTGGATCCGAGCGTCCGGGAAGGGTTTGCGCGTTTTTACGACCTGGATTACGACGGCGCACTCCAGCGTTTTGACAGGGTTGAGGCGGCCCATCCCGAGGATCCGATGGCGGTGGGGTACCAGCTCCTGGTCACGCTCTATCGCGAGCTCTACCGGCAGGACCTGCTGGATACCACCTACTACGCCCATGACAGCTTTATCTTCAACAAACGCGAGACGAATGTCAGTCCTGCGGCGCGCCAGCGGATCGAAGAACTGACCAACAAAGCAGTTGATCTTGCGGAGCGTCGCCTGAGGGTCGATCCAAAGGACAAAGATGCGTTGTTCGCCCGCGGATACGCCAAGGGCATGCATGCATCGTTCGCAACGCTGGTCGACCATTCTTTTTCGAAGGCCGCGAAGGAAGGTCTCTCCTCCCGTACTGATTCGGAAGAGGTGCTGAAGATCGATCCCGACTATGTGGACGCAAAGATGGCCATGGGAATTCAACAGTTCGCCGTCGCCAGCCTTCCCAGGCTGGTCCGCATCATGGTCGGTATCTTCGGCGTTGGCGGCAATAAGGAAAAGGGGCTGGTCCTGCTGCGGGACTGTGCTGCCCGCGGAACCGTGACCAGCGTGGAGTCTCGTACGGCTCTCAGCCTGTTTCTGCGGCACGATGGACGATACGGTGAAGCACTGAGCGTAACCCAGACCCTGGTGGCGCAATATCCGCATGATTATCTCTTCCGCCTGGAAGAGGCGAATCTTTTGAAGGACGGCGGTACCGGTATGCGCGCGGTTGATTCCTATCGGGCAGTCATTGCGGATGCGCACAAGAACGGATACTTCATCGAGCCCCGGTTGCATATGGCCTACTATGGCCTGGCGGAAGCGGAACGCGGACAGAACCTGATCCATGACGCTGCCGATCACTACCTTGCCGCGGCATCGGCTCCTGCCGCAAGCGACTGGGTAAAGAAGCGCGCGCAACTGAATGCGGGCCAGATGCTTGATCTTCTTGGGCGGCGTGACGATGCCGTGCGTCAGTACCAGTTGGCCTCGGCGCCGGTCGGAGACCAGAGTCAGGCTGATGAAGCCCGCAAATACCTGAAGAAGCCTTTCAAAGGGAAGTAGATCTGAAAATCGTTACTTACGCGGAGAGGTGCTGATGCGTCTCTCCGCGTTCTCGCTTTACCAGCCGGTAGATCCCCCATGCGCAGGCGACGATCAGCGCTCCCCACAGCGCAATCAGCAGTGGTGTGGACCACTCGCTAGAGAAGTGTGTCCATCCCCGCAGAATGGGGCGGCCATAGCGGTAGCCCAGCCAAGCCGCTGCGCCATGACGTATCAGGCGGCTGATGCCAAAGGCGGCGTAGAACTTTTTGCGGGGAACCTGGAGAACGCCCGCAGCCAGAAGGAATGGCGTCAACGGCGCGGGAGGAGGAAGAATCGCGGGCAAGGCGACTGCAAGAAGCCCATGTTTGGCTGTCCAGCTGGTGATGCGTTTCAGGTAACGCGGCGGGACACGCTTTTCAAGCGTATGCATGCCGCCCGCCTTGCCCAGGTGGTAGGTCATACTGCCGCCAACCAGAGAGCCTGCTGTTGCCACGATGGTGATCCAGAGCCATGCATGGTGTCTTGCCGCCAGAATGACCAGCAGTATGTCCGTGGCGCCGGGAATGGGTAGAGGAATGAACGATGAGTCCACCACGGCCAGAAGGAAAAGTCCCGCCATGCCCATGCCAGTTACAAGTTGCACTAATCCGCGGCGGGAATGGACGGCCTGGAGCCTCATATCCTGCTAGGACGCGGAGTTGTGTTGCAAAGTTCTGGTTGGGCAGATGAAAAGTTGTTATTCGACAAACCGCAGTTCCGGAACCTGTGGAATGGCTTCGGTAGCCGCTGCGAGATCGAAGAAGAGTTTCATCGCTGTGATACACCGCTCATCGAGAACGTAGTGGATGTTTTCGGTGAGGTAGGTGCGGATGATCTGGGGAGAGACGGCGATGCGTTTCTTCCAATGGGTTACGAGATCTTCGATATGCGCAAGCCCAGCGTCACGGGAGGCGTTCAGGTCATCGATCAGCAGTGCGGCATTGGTCTGCGCCAGCGCGTCCGCACGCAGAGCCCAGATGGCGGCCACCCAGGGCAGGCCGGTGCGCGTCGTCCATTCTTCGGCGACGTCGTACCAGTAGAGACGTTGGCCGGCGCGCATCTCGATGACCGGATGCGATTCACTGGCGATGAGCGCAGGGTCGCCAATCAGCAGGGCAGCATCGGCGTGCTCAAGCATGGTGTCCACCAGCGGAGCATGCGGTCGGAACTCCGGGTCGGTTCCCAGGAAGTGCCGGAAGAGGACCTTTGCGTAGGCCACGGAGGAACGTGACGAAGTGTCCGCCGCAAGCGTTCGGATCTGATCCAGAGGAACGCGGCTTACGATTTGAATGGAGCGGACGCGGCGCAGCGAGGCGATTGTGCACCCGGGAACAATCAGAAGATCGGGGATGGTCGCAAGCGCTGCAATGGGGATCAGGCCCAGATCGGCTTCGCCCTCGGCCAGCTCTTGGGCGCAGTTCGACGGCAGCGTGTAGTGAATGTCATACCGTTCCGCGAGAGCTTCTCGCTTGGCAGAGTGCTCAAAGTCGTAGAGCAGAGGTGCAGGGTTCAGAAAACCGATCGCCGAAATACGTAAACGTCCCACTCTTTCGAGTTTACTCAATCGCTGTCCAGCGGAGGTCCCGTTTGGACTTTGTGTCTTGGGCATGGTGTAAGGTGGCTACACATCTACAACTGCAGTGCAGGAGCCGAGCAGCAAAATGAATGCGTGCACCAACGACGCGCGTCTGGCATGGATGGCGCTAATCCTTTCCCCCGGTATGGGGGCGATCCGCAGCTGGCGTACGATGCAGCGCCTGGGAGACGCCGCGAGCCTGTTAACCCTGCCGCTGACGGAACTGGAAGGCCTGGGATTGCCAGCCGCGGCGGCACAGTTTGTCGCCGATGGCCGGGCACTCGCGGCTGCGGAGGACGAGGCCCGGAAGGCAGAGGAGGCCGGAGTGGCCTTTCTGACTCCGGAGGATGAGGCTTATCCCGAGCGTCTGCGGCAGATTTATGACCCGCCCGCAGTTCTGTGGCTGCGGGGCGACCCGGCAATCCTGAACCTGCCTGGAATCGCGGTGGTCGGTACGCGGCACCCCTCGACCTACGGACAGGGAATTGCGGAGCTGCTGGCGCGTGATCTTGCCGCACGTGGACTCGTCATCCAGAGCGGCATGGCCCGGGGTATCGATACCGCCGCCCACAAAGGGGCGCTGACCGCAGGCGGAAAGACAGTCGCCGTCTGGGGGACGGGTGTAGATGTGATCTATCCCAAAGAAAACAAGCGGCTTGCAGAAGAGATCCTGCTCAAAGGCGGGGCGATCGTAAGCGAATTTCCGCTCGGAACCTTTCCCGCGCCGCAGAACTTTCCAGTGCGAAACCGGATTATCAGCGGCATGTCGGTGGGAGTGCTGGTGGTGGAGGCCGGAGAGTATTCCGGCACCCGGGTCACGGCCCGTTGCGCTCTGGAACAGGGGCGAGATATCTACGCGGTTCCCGGAAATGTGACCAACAAGAACGCCTGGGGACCGAATACGCTGATCAAGCAGGGAGCCCGGCTAACTGCAACATGGGAAGACATTTGGGAGGATCTGCCAAGCGACGTCCGAGCCCAGCTTACGGCCGGGGATGAATCCTCGCCGGGTGGAACCGCATCTCTATTTCCCGAGAACACAGCCAACGGAGAGGGAAGGCTGGCGGGAATGGGAGAGCAGGAGCGGCAGGTGCTCGGTGCTCTGGCCATGGATAGTGCCGTCCAACTCGATGAGTTGATTGAGAAACTCGAGGGTTCGATGGGGCCGGCCGAGATCTTTGCGGCGCTCTTCGAACTGGAACTTGCAGGGCTGGTGCGGCAGTTACCGGGCAAAAACTACGTCCGTGTGATGGTGTGAACCCTTCCGGGTTTCGTTACGTTTTGTGTTGCAGTGCGTCGAAGCAGCCATGTTCCACAGTTGACCGCGGGGCCGGGAGGCGTGTTAGGTTCTCCAACAGTATTAAGAGCGAGTAGGCCGCCACCGGCGGCGGGCGGTTTGGAAGCGCAGAAGGAAGACCCATGGCGAAGTCACTGGTGATTGTCGAAAGCCCGGCAAAGGCAAAGACAATCGCAAAATATCTTGGCAACGACTACACGGTGGAGGCCTCAATTGGCCACATCATGGACCTGCCGAAGAACGATATCGGGGTAGAGCTCAAGAAACGTACCTTTGAGCCGACGCTGATCGTCTCTCCGGGCAAGGAGAAGGTCGTTGACCGCCTGAAAAAGCTCGCCTCCAAGGCTGATGCTGTGTACCTCGCGCCTGACCCTGACCGCGAAGGCGAGGCGATTGCCTCCCACCTGAAGATGCAGATCTCGCCCGCTGCGCAGGGCAAGCGGGTGCAGCGCGTTACCTTCAACGAAATCACTCCCAAGGCTGTAAAGGCCGCTTTCCAGCACGCCCGCGATATCGATGAGCATCTGGTCGATGCGCAGACGACGCGCCGCGTCCTGGATCGCCTGGTGGGATATCAGATCTCTCCGCTGCTGTGGGACAAGGTGAAGCGCGGGCTCTCCGCCGGCCGTGTGCAGACTGTAGCGTTGCGGCTGATCGTGGAGCGTGAGCGCGAGATCAATGCGTTTCAGCCGGTGGAGTACTGGACCATTGATGCCGAGTTAACTCCGAAAGCCGGCAAACAGAGTTTCATCGCACGTTTGGTCGGTATCGATGGAGAGCCGGCACGTGTAGCCAATGGCAAAGATAAGGAAGGCAAGGCGCAGTTCCTGTCGAATGCGCTGCCCGATCAGAAGATTACGGACGCTACCATCGCGGCGCTGAATAAGGCCACGTGGGCGGTTCGTGGGGTCGAGAAGAAGGAGCGGCGCCGTAATGCGCCCGCACCGTTTACGACCTCCAAGCTTCAGCAAGATGCAGCCGGACGCCTGGGCTTCAATGTCCGTCGCACTATGGGTGTAGCGCAGCGTCTGTATGAGGGCATTGATGTCGGAAGCGACGGCACCGTGGGTCTCATCACCTACATGCGTACTGACTCAGTACGCGTCTCGCCGGATGCCATCACCGAGGCACGTGACTACATCGGTAAGAAGCTCGGGACGCAGTATCTGCCCTCTTCGCCGAACCAGTTCAAGGGCAAGAAAGATGCGCAGGATGCGCACGAAGCCATCCGCCCGACGCATGTTGAGTACACGCCGGATTCAATTCGCAAATATCTGACCGACGAACAGTACCGCCTCTACAAGCTCATCTGGAATCGCTTTGTGGCCAGCCAGATGACGCCTGCCGTCTTTGATCAGACCACGGTCGACATCGCTGCAAAGAGCGATAAGACCTACGACTTCCGCGTCTCCGGATCAGTGTTGAAGTTCGATGGCTTCCTCAAGGTCTATGAGGCTCCGCAGGCAGTTGCGAAGAAGGCCCAGGACGAGGCGGGCAAGCAGGATGACGACTCCGACGATACCGAAACCCGGTTGCCGGCGCTGAACCAGGGCGATGGGCTGAATCTGAACAAGCTCGATCCGCAGCAGAAGTTCACCGATCCGCCACCGCGGTTCAATGAGGCTTCGCTGGTGAAGACGTTGGAAGAGCTCGGCATCGGCCGTCCTTCCACGTATGCGTCGATCATCAACACGATCCAGGAGCGCGATTACGTCAAGAAGATGAAGGCGAAGCTTGTGCCAACGGAGATCGGCATGGTCGTGACCGAGCTTCTGGTCAAGAACTTCCCGTACATCTTCAAGTACGACTACACGGCGCAACTCGAAACTGAGCTCGACGACGTTGAGGATGGCAAAGAGAAGTGGACGGATCTGCTGAAGGGCTTCTACGACCACTTTGAGCAAGAGCTCACGGTCGCCGAGAAGAACATGGAGGAGATCAAGCGCTGGGAGAAGCCGACGACAGAAGTCTGTGAGAAGTGCGGATCTCCGCTGATCCTGAAGTGGGGTAAATTCGGCAGCTTCTTCTCCTGTTCTAACTTCTCGAAGGCGAAACCGATGTCTATTGCGGTTTCGAGCGTGAAGAAGGATCCGAAGGCAGCCATTAAGAAGATCACTGCCAAGCTCGGCTATCCGCTGACCGTAAAGGGCATGGTGGATGACGCGGAGGCCTTCGCCCAAGAGGTAGAAGACAACGCCCAGCTCCGCGATGCTTTGGCGCAGGCCTCTGACCGTGCCAAGAAGATCGTCATCGAGCCCTTCTCCTGCGACTTCACCAAGGAGAACTTTGCCGACAAACCCGATCTCGCGTCGCCCGATGCGCAGGACGCGGAGCAGGAAGAGGAGTACTGCGATAACTGCGGTAAGCAGATGGTGCTGAAGAACGGTCCTTTTGGCCCGTTCATGAGTTGCCCGGACTACAACGCCGACCCGCCGTGTAAGACCATCCGTAAGCTGAACCAGAAGGTCCAGCAGAAGCCGCCGGAGCCGACAGGTGAAATCTGTCCGGAGTGCGGCAAGAACGAGCTGGTAAAGCGCCAGGGACCCTACGGCGAGTTCGTCTCCTGCTCCGGATATCCGAAGTGCAAGTACGTCAAGCAGAACCTGCTTGACGTGCCCTGCCCGAAGTGTGGCGGCAAGATTGCCGAACGGCGTACGCGCCGTAACACCACCTTCTACGGCTGCACGAACTACCCGAAGTGCGACTTCACCTCGAACCAGAAACTGGTGCCGGGGCCATGCCCCCAGTGCAACTCCAGCTATCTGCTTGAGGTCGAACGGAAGGACGGCGTCTACCTGGTGTGCCCAAATAACGTGGAAGCTCTGCCGAAGCGGAAGGCAAAGGCCGGGGAAGAGGCTGCCAAGCCGGCGACGGAGTGCCACTTCGAGAAGAGAATCGGCGATGCTCCTGCGCCAAAGGAACTGGAGCGGCCTGACCCGGAGAAGACGCGTCCTCTGGTGGAAGCCTGAATCTGAACTGCGTTTACCAATGCGAAGGGCCGGGTTACCCGGCCTTTCGTTTTTGCGCCGAACCTGATACAACATAGGCATGGACTAAGGTCCAAGTACGCTGTAAGTTGTTGAAAAGATTAGGACGCTTTCATGGCGAAGGCAGTATGGAATGGCCAGCTTCTGGCCGAAAGTGACAATTTCGAAACGGTCGAGGGTAACATCTATTTCCCGGAAGAGACCGTCAAGCGTGAGTTTCTGCGTTCGAGCTCGACCATCTCGAGCTGCCCCTGGAAGGGGCAGGCTCGCTACTACACCATTGTGGTCGACGGTCAGGAAAACCCTGACGCTGCCTGGTACTATCCAGACCCGAAACCGGCTGCGCGCCAGGTGAAACATCACATCGCATTCTGGCGCGGTGTCGAAGTTTCGAAGTAAACAAAAAAAGTCCCAAAATAGTAAAACGACACACTACAACCTTGTAAAAATTTCTTGCGAAATGCATTACCGAGGTACTAGTGTTTATCCCCTATGGAAGGGGGACTCAGTTTCCATGTCGTCTGGGACCATCATTGTGTACTGCCTGGTAAATATTCTCCTTGGTATCGTCCTTCATACTTCTTTCCGCCACTCCAGCCTGGCGCAACCGAAACGGGGAGAGCTCGTCGTCTACTCCCTGTTATTTCTGATAGCTGGTTTGCCGATGGTCTTCGGCGCGTTCGTATACGCGCTTGGCCGGTCAGTC
>JAEKKE010000445.1 GCA_019510535.1 Acidobacteriota bacterium | reverse complement strand
ATGCGGCTGGCCATGGTGCCCATCATCTCGATCAGCGAAGAACGGGCCGGCTCTTTGTGACAACCGCCGACAAAAAACCGGTCGAGCTTAATGAAGTTGGGACGCAGCTCCATGACGTGCTTCAGGCTGGCGTATCCGGCGCCTGTGTCGTCAACCGCAATGTGGCCGCCGGCTTCACGGATCTGATCGAGACGGGAGCGGAGGATGGAGTAATCGTGAATGGGCTCGTCTTCCGTGATCTCAAAGACGGTTCCACCGAAATGTCCGATCTCTTTTAGTAACTGCTGCCACTGCCGCGAAAGCAGAAGAGACGGACCTGCATTGATGGTGAGAAAGCACTTCGGCGGAAGCTTCGAGCGCTCCCAGAAAGCACTACGCAGAACCACGCTCTCCAGATCCGCACGTCTGCCTAGATCGCCGGCTACCCGAAAAACCTGGTCCGGAGACGAGGCGATCTCGGCGGGAAAGCGCGCGAGCGCCTCGTAACCGGCCACAAGACCACGTTCAAGATCCACGATTGGCTGATAGTGGAAGCCGAATGGAATATCGCCTTCGAGCAAATCTGAGATCGTGCGGCGCTGTTGCTCGCGCTTGGCGAGGTTGATGTGCATAGCCGGCCCGCGGTTATCCCTTCACCGAAGGTGCAATCACCGAAGGTGCAATCACCGAAGGTGCAATCACCGAAGGTGCAGTGGGGCCGTACTCCGCGGGAGCACACCTCGTTGGCCCTGCCAGAGTTCCATCCAGATGGTGCGCGGCAAATCGAGTCGAGGGGCCAGAGACCACACGACCACAGGCAAATCGCTTCATGGAGCAATCCTTCTTGCTTGGCCGTTACCGTATTTACTGCTCTGAAATGCGCGCTTCGGGCCCGTCTTGTATGCCTCAACTGTGTCACGGAACCTACCCATCGCACAATTGCATTTACGGACAACATAGTTCCTGCGTAGGCTACCGTGCCGTTTCGCCGGCGAAACGATCATTCCGCTTGATCGAATTCGTTGCGAAGCGCCTGCATCTGGTCGAGATAAAAGGCGAGGTTGTGTTCACTCGCCAGGGTGAGCGCCAACGGCTCGCCGCTGTGCATCAGGTGGCGCAGATAGGCGCGCGTATAGCGCCGGCAGACCATGCAGTTGCAAGCCGGGTCCGGAGGGTTCTGATCTTCGGCGTACTGCCTGTTTTTGATATTCAGGCGTCCCTGGCTGGTGAAGAGAAGACCGTGGCGGCCGGCGCGCGTAGGCAGCACGCAGTCCATCATGTCTACGCCCATCCGGGCGTATTCGACAATCTCGTCGGGATAACCCACGCCCATCACATAGCGCGGCTTGTCTTTGGGGAGATATTCGAGCGTATGCGCGATCATCTCCCGCGTAACCTCGCGCGGTTCGCCGACGGCGAGGCCGCCGATGGCATAGCCGGGGAAGTCCATCTCGACAAGCCGCTCGGCTGATTCCGCGCGGAGGTCCTTATACATGCCTCCTTGCACGATGCCGAAGAGCGCCTGGTGACTTTCATCAAGCTCGTTGTGCCAGGGCACTTCATGACGATGTTCTTTCCAGTAGTCGAGCGAGCGCTGCGCCCAGGCATGCGTCAGTCCCATCGACTCTTTGGTGCGCTCCCATGTGGCGGGAGTTTCGACACACTCATCGAAGGCCATCATGATGTCGGCGCCGAGGGCGATTTGGACCTCCATGGAGTGCTCGGGCGAGAAGAAGTGCTTTGACCCATCGAGATGCGAGCGAAATTCGACGCCATCGGGAGTGACTTTGCGCAGCTCACTCAGGCTGAAGACCTGGAAGCCGCCGGAATCGGTGAGCATGGAGCGGTTCCAGCTCATGAACTTATGGACTCCACCGGCGCGGCGGATCAGCTCGTGTCCCGGGCGAAGATAGAGGTGATAGGTGTTGGCCAGAATAATGGCCGCGCCCTTGCCCCCAGCTCCGTTGGTCTCCATGACATCCTGCGGGACGGCTTTCACGGAAGCAGCCGTGCCGACCGGCATGAAGACCGGAGTTTCTACCTTGCCATGGGGCAGGGTTAGGGTAGCCCGGCGCCCAGGGACGGATTCTTTCAGGAGTTCAAAGCTAAGGGACACTCGTCTATTTTACGAAGCCAGTTGCAGCTAGCAGTCACCCGCCCTTTTTGTTGTCATTTCGCAGCGACCAAAGGGAACGGAGAAATCTGCTTGTTGGGTAGAGAAGCAGATTTCTCCGCTTCGCTGCGAAATGACAAACAAAAGGCTTTACCTGGTGTTTCCGCTCTGTCTATGCAAGAGCATCGCGGAGCTCCGCGATCGTGCGATGGAGAGCCGGATGAACCCACTCCGGAGCAATCTCTGCCAACGGCTCAAGTACAAAGAGCCGCTCATGCATCGCCGGGTGCGGAAGGGTAAGCCCATGCTCGTGGAGAATGAGATCGCCGTAAAGCAAAAGATCGAGATCGAGCACACGAGGGCCTTTTTGCGGCACGAGGGCGCGATTTCGACCCATTTTGCGCTCGATTTCGAGCATTTCCCGCAGGAGAACCAAAGGAGTTAACTCCGTCTCAAGCAGGCAGGCTCCATTGAGAAAGTGAGGCTGGTCGACATAACTGACCGGGGCGGTATCGCGGAAGGTGGAGACGGCGATCATCCGGCCAAGCCTGCTAAGTTGCTGAATTGCCTGGGATAAGTGCTGTTGCCGGTCACCTAGATTGGAGCCAAGAGCGATGGCAGCTTTAGGCATGGACGGGCTGCAGGCCGGTGAAGGCGTCGGATTCGACGGCCTCCTCGTCGTAGACGTAGGTCAGCTCCCAGGTGGAGCGGTCTTTCATGAGCTGGGATACGAGGGCGGTGTGCATGGCGTGCCCGGCGCGCTCGGCGACGACGCGGCCCTGGATGCGGCGGCCTGCCAGAGCGAGATCTCCGATAAGGTCGAGCACCTTGTGGCGGACGAACTCGTCTGGGAAACGAAGGGGGCCGTTCTGAACGCCGATGCGGGTCAGGATGATGGCCGACTGCTCGGAGAC
>JAEKKE010000444.1 GCA_019510535.1 Acidobacteriota bacterium | reverse complement strand
CTTCAAGACGCTGGAGCGGTCGGGCATCGAGCTGTCCGTGATGCAGAACGCCGGCCTGACTCTGGAGATGGAAATAGGAGCCACGGCTGAAACCATCAACGTGACGGCTGATATCCCCCTCGTAAACCTGGGATCCGCGACCCTGGGCTCGACGGTGGACAACCGGCAGATCGACAACCTGCCGCTGGTAAACCGTAATGTTGACCGTCTGCTGCAGCTTGTACCTGGCGTACAGTCGGTGAACACGGTCAACAACCTGGGCTACCAGGAGATCAAGGTCCTGGTGAACGGATCGACCGACGGCTTCGTCGGCCAGGTCTCTTACTATCTTGACGGCGGCCTGAACATGACCGGCCTCCGCAACTCGGGTAACCAGGTGCCGAATCCCGATGCTGTAAGCCAGTTCAACGTCGTAACCAACAACTACAGCGCGCAACTGGGGCGTTACTCCTCGGCTGTGGTCAGCGTTGTGACCAAAAGCGGCTCAAACAGCTTCCACGGATCGGTCTTCGAATTCTTCCGCGATAAGAACTTCAACTCCGTCGCTCATAACTCCAGCACCAAGGGCGACTATAACCAGCATCTTTTTGGCGCAACTTTTGGCGGGCCGATCAGCCAGAACAAGGACTTCTTCTTCGGCAGCTTCGGTGTGTATCGTTTTCGTACAACAGCGACGAACAGCGGCAGCCTGCCGAGCCTGGCGCAGCTCAACGGCGACTTCTCCGAGAACATGCCCTCGGATATTACGAAGTGCAGCGACACTCCTACAGCTTTCGACAACACGAACCAGAAGTTCCTGGTCTGCGATCCTGATCCCAGCAGCCCAACCTACAAACAGCCGCTACCCGGTAACAAGCTGAAGTTCCGCGATCCGACCGCTGTAAATGTACTGACCTATATTCGCAACGCGATCACGAAGCAACCGAAGCTTCCCTTCCAGACAGGCGATACGCAGTACACCTATCGCGTACGCGAACCCGCACCGGAGCAGAACGAAGAGTATCTGATAAAGACCGATCACCAGATCACGCCGGCACACCGGGTAACCCTGAACTACTTCCTGTTGAACTACAAGCTGCACGTCAATCTTGGAGGTTTCACGCAGCAGTGGTCGTCCTCTGACTACAAAAACAAACAGCAGAACGCAAACATCAGCGATATCTGGACAGTCAGCGGCCGCACTGTCAACCAGTTCTGGCTGAGCTATACGCGTCAGAACGGCGGACGTAATGCGGTCTCGGGAGATCCATCGAAGCAGACACTGGCGGACTTCGGCTCCGACCTCGGTGTTGTGGGTACTCCCTCACTGGCGCAGATCTCGATCGGCGGCGTGGAAGGCTTCACGCTGACCCAGGCCATCACGACGACCGGCAACACCTTTGCCCGCACGACGAACGCTCTGGCTGATTTTCTCTCGGGACGCCCTTCAAGCATGGGCCAGGACACCGGCCTGTACGCAAATGCGAACTGGTTCACCTACGGCATGTTTGCCCAGGATGATTGGCGCATTCTGCCGAACCTGACGCTGAACGCCGGTCTGCGCTATGACATCCAACTGGCGCCG
Source organism: Acidobacteriota bacterium (assembly GCA_019510535.1). Classification (GTDB taxonomy): domain Bacteria; phylum Acidobacteriota; class Terriglobia; order Terriglobales; family Acidobacteriaceae; genus Terriglobus. The sequence continues at coordinate 3,912 of JAEKKE010000444.1, read as the reverse complement.
ACCGACAACCGCCACATGAACTCGAACTTCGTTCCGGGTGCGCAGTCACACGCATTCCAGAATGTATCGATCATCGGAACGACGCAGAAGCTGGCTCCGCTCGGTATGCAGTTCCCAGGTGATCCTGGCGTTCCAAATGGCGGTGCATTCACTCCGCTCAACCATGTCTCGCCCCGTTTCGGCTTCAACTGGGACCCGGACGGCAAGGGCAAGACGGTGTTCCACGGAGCGGCCGGGCTGTTCTTCGGCGGCATCTCCGGCAACCAGTGGGAGTTCCCATCAAACTACGCTCCGTACGCCGTGCGTAACAGCGGCTACACCAAGGTGGCGTCGCTCACGCATCCGTACCAGGGTGACCCGACAGAGTTCCCAACGGGCACGAACCCCTATCCATCTCTCCAGTTCGATTACAAGACCGGCACAGCATCGTTCCTTCCGTTCAACCAACTCGTAGCAATGGATCCGAACTACCGCTGGCCGTACTCGATCCAGATCAACTTAGGCTTCCAGCAGCAGTTCGGCAATGGCCTCGCTCTGAGCGCAAACTACGTGGGTTCGCTCAATCGCAAGTCGCCGCTGTACAACGACATCAACGGACCGATCTTCAATATCAACCCGGACACCGGACTCTCCGGCCCCTCCTGCTTTACAGATACCGCTCACAAGATCCCAGATACCACCAAGGCCTGCGGGTATGCGAACACGAGTGCGACGATCAACAATCGCCGCGCTCTGAACGCGCAGTTCGGCCTTTCGGCCGCAAGCCCAACCTACAGCAATGTCTGGATCATCCGCTCGGACCAGAACTCGAACTACAACGGTCTGCAGGTGAAGATCGAGCAGCGCCTGACGCATCACATCAGCGCCAGCGGTTATTACACCTGGAGCAAGACTCTGCAGAGCAACTCACTCGACTCCACGAGCGGCCTGAACGGCACCTTCGTCGATGCCAACTACCCCGAGTTGGAGTACCGCCAGCGTTCTGACCAGGACCGCCGTCACATGATGACGATGTCCTTCGTCTGGAAGCCTGACTACTTCACGCAGTACAACCGTCTTGTGCGCACAGCATTGAACGGCTGGACCGTCACGGGTATCTGGACTGCGAACAGCGGCCAGCCCTTCACCGTCACCACGGGTAACGACAACTACTTCTCCGGCCTGGGCAACAACCGCCCGAGCCTGAAGCCTGGCGCTGTTGCCCGTACGCTACCGCAGAGCTCGCGCGTGGCTGAGATGAAGCAGTGGTTCGACACCTCCGTGTACTGCCGTCCGGGTACGGACGCCGGCTGCCCGGGTGTCGGTCCTGGAGGTCTGCTGGGCAACACGCGCCCTGCGACGCTCGACGTCCCCGGCTATCGCAACGTCGATGCTTCGCTCTTCCGCAGCTTCAATGTCTACGAAGAAGTGAAGTTCCAGCTTCGCGGCGAATTCCAGAACGTCTTCAACCTGGTCAATCTGGGTGGACCTTCGGCGTCGATGTCGGCATCGAACTTCGGCCAGATCACCGGCAGCGGTGGCGGCGTACGCGTCATCCAGATCGGCGGACGAGTTCTCTTCTAACGCAGCACAAACCGACAACAAGAAAGGGAGCCTTCGGGCTCCCTTTCTTGTTATCTATCCGACACAGCCTGCTCGCAACCCGTTGCCACCGTGTTTGTTGCGCGAAACAACACGCGATAAAGCGCGTTTGAACAGAACGTAAAGCGGAGGTTACCGCATATGAATACGATCAAGTCGGCAACGAAGTGGATGGGTGGAGCGGCAATGGCTGCCGTGATGTTCTTCGGTCTCTCACACAAAGCTGAGGCGCAGCATGTCTCGTTTGGTGTGCAGGTCGGAGGCCCCGTCGTTGTATCGTAGCCTGCATATCCGTATGCCTATGCCTACAACGGTGGTTATTACAACGGCTACTACGGCCGTGAGGAGTGGCGCCGTCACCAGCACTGGGAGCACGAGCGTTGGGAGCGCGAACACCGCTACGACCGCGACTACCGTCGGGACTACGACCACGATCACGGACGCGGCTATGACCGTGACCACGGCTATGGGTACGGCTACGGACGCCGCTAATTAGAAGATCTTCCACCCGGGGCGGGTGCACGTTCCCCGTCCCGCATTTTCTTATTTGAAATCAGTAAGTTACAGCAGCAACCCGGGATTTTTTGAAAGGTTGCGCGCAACACAAAGCAAAGTTCCCCGTTCAACCCGATGTATGCAGGAGGTAAATGCGATGAGTACTCTGAAGACGATTTCCAGGTGGATTGCAGGTGCTGCGCTGGCCGGTGCGATGTTTATCGCCGCTCCGCAGAAGAGCGAAGCCCAGGTTGCGGTTGGTGTTCAGATTGGTGGGCCAGTGGTCGTGGCTCGTCCGGTACCGCCGCCCTATTATCGGCCTTACTATGGCGGCTATTACCGCCCCTATGGTTACCGGCCTTATGGCTACTACGCTCCCAGACCTGTCTACTACGCTCCGCGGCCAGTGTATGTGCGGCCAGTACCTCCGCCCTACTACTATCGTCCGGGCGTCAGCTTCGGAGTCCGCGTTCGCTAGAGCATTTTCCCTGTAGGTGTAGAGTAGGGCTTCCGCATCTATGGGCGTTTTCATAAAAATCCCCGCTCCGTATAGAGCGGGGATTTTTGTTTAAGTCTGGTTTACAGAAGAGTGGCGTCGAGGGTAATTTCGGCGGCAGCGAGAAGGCGCGAGATGGGGCAGTTCTTTTTGGCGCCGTCTGCGATCTCGTGGAACTTCGCGGCATCGAGACCGGGGATGCTGGCCTTGACAGTAAGCAGGATCTTGTTGACTGTGGGGGCGCCGTTGACCATGTCGAGGGTGACCTTGGCCGTGGTATCGATGGAGGCCGGCGGAGTGTTGTTCTTGGTCAGCTCCGCTGAGAGAGCCATGGAGTAACAACCGGCGTGGGCGGCAGCGATCAGTTCTTCGGGGTTGGTGCCCGGCGTGTTCTCAAAGCGCGTGACGAACGAGTACTCCTGATCCTTGAGAACGCCGCTCTGCGTCGAGATAACGCCACTTCCGTCCTTCAGTCCACCCTTCCATACCGCGGTTGCGGTGCGATCTGCGATAGCCATCGATTCTTTCTCCTTGTACCGGGTTAGATGCTGCGATTTTTTTCGCGTTGCAGGTGTATGCTCCTGCCATGCAGACGCAACCTGAACAAACGGTTGAGACGGCCGCCGAGGATACGGAGAGCTGCCCGCTGCCCGGCGAACACCACCAAGTGTACTGTCCGACGTGCTCGGCGCGCCTTACCAGCCGCCGGTGCAAGCTGATCTGTGACCATTGCGGCTATTACATGTCGTGCGCGGACTATTACTAGGCTGTAATCGACAAATTGGATAGAACCCGTGCACTGGGTGCCCCATTCTTCGCGGCTTTTTTGCGAAGGGTCGGTATCGCGCTTCGCGCGACCGTGTTTCCATCTTTCCAACGACAAGTCGGAAAAGGTTGATACAAGTGCTTGGGATGGTGAAGGCCGGGCCCATGTCCCCGAGGGACATGGGGCACCCAGTGGTAATGGCTCAACCAAATTTATTGATACGCCCTGTCCAGACGGTCACAGCCTTAGGTTCGATAGACTATTGCCAGTACCCTGGCAATGAAGATCCTCTCCAACTGGCTCCGCTCCTACCTTCCTGCGCTCACTGTCTCTGACCGTCAACTGGCCGATGACCTGACCCTGCGCGGCATTGCCGTCGAAGGCGTCTTCGATCTGAATGACGGCAACGGCTCTCTGTTCGAAATGGACATCACTACCAATCGGGTGGATGCGATGAACCACTACGGCGTAGCCCGTGAAGCAGCAGCTATCTATGACGTTCCGCTGCAGCCGCTGGATCTGACGCTGCCTTCACCAGCTGCCGGTGAGTCTCACCCGGTGCGTATTGAGGCGA